>CADBUP010000132.1 GCA_902797885.1 uncultured Ruminococcus sp. | reverse complement strand
CTTAGTTATTATAACAGAAAGAAATAAATAATGCAAGCCTTTTTTTTAATTTTTTTAACTTTTTTGTAAAAAACCCAAAATTACCTGCCACATAATAAGAAAATATCGGTTTTAGTCACTCTGTTCTGTTTTTACATAAAATTATTTTAATATTAATATAAAATTATGTTTGCAAAATTGTCAAAATAATAGTATAATATATAGATGTATAATCAGGTATAAGAGATTTGAATTTGTATGGTTTTATTTTCTTATAGCTAAATGACAAAAACCCACGAAAGAGGTGGCACATAAAATGGAGAATTTTAGTGTTAAATTATCAAAGATTGTTAATAATATGAAGCTGGATAAGCTATACTACCCCGACCACGAGGTTATGGTTACAACAGCGGACCTTAACAGACCGGGACTTCAGATTACCGGGTTCTTTGACTATTTTGACCCGAGGCGTATTCAGGTTTTCGGAATGGTCGAAAATACGTATCTTGCGACTCTCACATCGGAGGAAAGATATAACGCACTGAGGAGTCTGTTTGAAAAACGTGTTTCGGCGGTGGTAATGACCAGAAACGGTAACGCCACGCCCGAGATGATGAAACTGGCTGAGGAATTTGACACTCCGGTTTTGCGTACGGCACAGCCGACATCATACTTCACGAGTGCGCTTAACTCATTTCTGAATGTTGAGCTTGCCCCAAGAATCACCCGTCACGGAGTTCTGGTTGAGGTTTACGGCCAGGGCGTATTTATAATGGGTGAGAGCGGTGTCGGAAAGAGTGAGGCTGCGGTTGAGCTTATCAAAAGAGGTCACCGCCTTGTTGCGGACGATGCGGTTGAGATTAAAAAGGTGTCATCTATTTCGCTGGTTGGATATTCGCCCGATATTATAAGGCACTTTATCGAAATAAGAGGTATCGGAATAGTTGACGTTAAGAATATCTTTGGTATGGGTGCGGTCAAGGAATCAGAGAAGATTGACCTTATTATTCACCTTAAAACGTGGGAACGCGGAAAGCAGTATGACAGACTCGGTCTGGTTGATGAGTATACAAATATTCTCGGCCTCGACATTCCGTCGCTAACCATTCCGGTTCGCCCGGGAAGAAATCTGGCGGTAATATTTGAAGTTGCCGCTATGAACAACCGTCAGAAACAGATGGGCTACAATGCCGCGGAGGAGCTTAACCGCCGTATCGCGGAACATCTGGGTAACTTCTGCAACGAATAATACATAGAATATCATATTTTAACAGGAGATGTACAAAATAATGATAAAAGTTTTGGTTGATACACACACGCATACGAATTGCAGCACACATTCACACAGTACGCTTCTTGAAAACGCATATGCCGCGGCGGAACGCGGACTTGAAATGCTTTGTATGACAAATCATACGCCCGCTCTTCCCGATTCACCGCATATTTGGCACTTTGAAACGATGGGAAGCCTTCCAAAAGAGATAAAAGGGGTTAAAATGGCATACGGAGCAGAGACAAACTTGCTTGACCTCGACGGAAACGTAGACCTGCCGGAGGAAATTCAGAAAAAGATGGATTTGATTGTAGCGTCGATTCACAAGCCTTGCCTTGCACCGGGAACGGCCGATGATTATACATCGACATATTTGGGTGCAATCAAGAATCCGTATATAACGATTCTCGGGCACAGCGGTAGCGTTAATTATCCCTACGATATCGATACGGTTGTAAAGGCGGCAAGGGAGTATAACAAGTGCATAGAGATAAATAATCACACGTTTACGGTGCGCAGACCGAGTATAGAAAATTGCAGGAAGATTGCTCTTGCCTGCAAGAAGTACGGAACGCACATAGTTGTATCATCTGACGCGCACAATTCATTTGATATAGGCAATTTTGACAATGCAATAAAAATGCTGACAGAAATAGACTTTCCGGAGGAATTGATTGCGAACGCAACGGCGGCGAGGTTTACCGAATATCTGAAAAGTCTTAAAAAATAAATCAGCCGGAGGAAATAATTAAGCGATGTTAGAGACAGTATTAAGATTGATTACAGAAATTGTGGGGATGCCAGGCGTCTTGGTTGAAGAACCGATGAGCCGGCATACTACATTTAGGATAGGCGGCGCGGCGGATGTTATAATTGAGCCGCCCGGTGAGAAACAGCTTGCCGCCGTTATAAAAATGCTTAAAAGATTTAAGGTTCCGTATTTTGTTATGGGAAACGGTTCGAATCTTTTGGTGGGTGACGGAGGTATAAGAGGTGCGGTCATAAAGATTTCAAGCACTATGAGTAAGTGTTCCGTTGATGAAAATGACGATACGATAATACACGCCGAGAGCGGAGTCAAGCTCTCGAAGCTTGCAAACACAGCCTTAAATAACGCGCTTACGGGTTTTGAATTTGCGGCCGGGATTCCCGGTACGCTCGGCGGCGCGGTGTTTATGAATGCCGGTGCATACGGCGGCGAAATGAAGGATGTTATAAAAAAGGTATCGTTTATCGATACGGAGGATTGCAGTATTCATACCGTTCCGGTTCAGGAATGTGACTTTGGCTACAGAAAGAGCCGCTTTTCAGACGGCGGAGCAATCATAACAGGCGCTTCTATTCAGCTTGAAAACGGAGATATGTCCGAAATCCGCGCAAAGATGGATGACCTTGCCGAGCGCCGAAGAAGTAAACAGCCTCTTGATAAACCGAGCGCGGGAAGCACCTTTAAAAGACCGGAGGGATATTTCGCGGGGACGCTTATCCAGGACGCAGGTCTTAAAGGCTATCGAATCGGCGGAGCGGAGGTTTCTCAAAAGCACGCAGGTTTTGTGATAAATACAGGCGATGCAACCGCGAAAGATGTCAGAGAGCTTATCGATTACGTCAGAGAAGATGTCAAGAAGAAATACGGAGTAGAACTTGAACCCGAAGTCAAATTTGTAGGGGAGTTTTAAGATAAAAACAAAGGATGGTGAGAGAATGAGATTTGTTATTATCACGGGACTCAGCGGAGCGGGAAAAACGCAGGTTGTAAAGGCGTTTGAGGATATGGGCGATTATTGTGTTGACAATATGCCGCCCGAGCTCATTCCTAAATTTGCCGAAATTTACAGAAGAAGTGCAAAGCCCGACGACTGTGTCGCCATTGTTTGTGACATAAGAGGCGGAGATATGTTCAGAAAGCTTGAAGGAAGCCTTAACGAGCTTGCTGAAATGGGTTATGAATATGAGATATTGTTCTTAGAGGCATCGGACGAAACGCTTGTCAGAAGATATAAAGAGACGAGAAGAAATCATCCTCTTGCCGGCGGTGACAGGCTGATTGACGGAATCCGAAAGGAAAGACAGCTTCTTGACGGAGTTAAGAAAAAAGCGGCTAAGATTATCGATACGTCAACGCTTAGCGCCGCACAGCTCAGGAAGCAGATTGAAGCTGTCTATGGGGCGGAATCGAATTTCGGCGGTATGATGGTACATATTATGTCGTTCGGTTTTAAGTATGGGATTCCCACCGATGCGGACCTTGTTTTCGATGTCAGGTTTATGCCGAATCCTTTTTATGTTCCTGAGCTTAAAGAGCATACAGGCCTTGAGGCATGTATAAGGAATTATGTTATGGATTCCGAAGTAAGCCGCGAATTCTTAAAGAAGCTTATCGATATGGTTGAGTTCCTTGTACCGCAGTATAAAAAAGAGGGAAAGCTTCGCCTTGTTATAGCGGTCGGCTGCACGGGGGGGCATCACAGAAGCGTTACTGTTGCGGAAGAACTTTACAGCCGCATAACTATGTCGGGCTATAACACCATGGTATCACACAGAGATATTAAAAAGGGAATTTAAAACCCATGCCGAAAGGTGGACTATTATGAACAGAACGGGTTATAAGCCGAATATCTTAGCTATTGGCGGCGGAACCGGATTATCTACCATGCTCAGAGGTTTAAAGGCGTATACGCCGAATGTCACCGCGGTGGTGACTGTTGCCGACGACGGCGGTGGAAGCGGTATGCTCAGAGATGAGCTTAAAATGCCGCCGCCGGGGGATATAAGAAACTGTATTCTGGCGCTTTCCGAGACAGAGCCGATAATGGAACGGCTCCTTCAATACCGGTTTAGAGCCGGAAGGCTTGAGGGTCAGAACTTCGGAAATCTTTTTCTTGCTGCTATGACCGAAATTTATGACGGTGATTTCGTTACCGCAGTTAAAAATGTCAGCGACGTTTTAAAGGTTACCGGTACGGTCTTGCCCGTTACCGATATGGATGTTGAGCTTACAGCCGTTTTGAAAAACGGCACGACTGTTGTGGGAGAGTCGGCGATAGGCAAGAGCGTAAGCCGGTTCGGAAGTCCGATTGAAAGGATAACGCTTCGTTCTAAGGACGGAAGACCTGCGAGGCTTCTTCCTGATATAAAGGATAAAATTAAGGCGGCGGACATAATCACGCTCGGGCCGGGAAGCCTTTATACAAGCGTCTTGTCAACCCTCGGCGCAGAGGGATTTTATGAGGAGCTAAAGGCGGCAAGGGCGCCGATTGTCTACATAAATAATATAATGAGTCAGCCGGGTGAGACCGATGGCTATACTGCGTTTGACCACGTTAAGGCGATACTTGACCATACCTGTCCCGGATTCATCGATTATTGTATAGTGAATTTAAGGACTATTAATACGCCTCTTCTTAAAAAGTATGCCGAGAAGGATTCAGAGGCGGTCTTGCTTGATGAGAAGAGGTTTGAGGGAAGCGGAATAAAGCTTGTTAAACGAGATATAGTTGGGCTTATAAATAACAGGTATATCCGCCACGATCCCGAGGCTCTTGCGGATGCAATAATTGATATAGCCAACAAGGAACATCGCGAAGCAAGTTCCGTAAGCGATGAGGGCGTGGTTCTATACCGACCGCAAAGAAGAAAACGCTGAAGAAAAACTGAGGTTTATAATATGAAATCTTTTTCAGAACTGACAAAGGAAGAACTTTATAAAACCGATAATTCAAAAAGCTGTTGTGATACGGCTGAGTTTGGTGGGATACTGCTGATGGGATGCAGTATTTCTTGTGATGAAATAAAACTTGTAACCGAGAACCCTGATGTTCTCGGCTGCTTCGCAATGCTTGCGAGGCGGCTCGGTTATACTACTCAAAACGGTCAGACAACGGACAGAACCTCGAGATATACGGCCAAAATAACCGACCCGACCCAAATATTTATGATTCTTAGCGAATACTCGCTTATCGATTCCGATACAAGGATAATAAAACATAAAATACCTAAACATATTATTCAAAATGATTGCTGCCGCCGTGCGTTTATACGCGGAGCGTTCCTGGGCGGCGGAACGGTAATCGACCCGAAAAAGAATTATAACCTTGAACTTGTGACGCCATATATGGGACTCAGCCGTGATATCTTCGAGCTTCTTCGTACCGATGGGTTCACCTTTAAAACGGTTGTCAGAAAGTCTAAGTATGTTATATATATAAAAAACAGTGAGACAATACAGGATTTTCTTTCATATATGGGTGCGTACAAGGCACAGATGGAGCTTATAAATGTTAAGATAGAAAAAGAGATACGAAACGATGTTACCCGCTCGATTAATAGTGAGACGGCGAATTACGAAAAGACGATAAGTGCGTCGGTGAAGCAGATTCAGGCGATAGAAGAGATACAAAAGTTTATTGGCCTTGACAACCTCCCCGACGAGCTTCGGGAGATTGCTCGGCTTAGGCTTAAGTATAAGTCAATGAGCCTAACTGAGCTTGGAGACAAGTGTACGCCGAAGCTCGGAAAGTCAGGGGTAAATCATCGGATGAAGAAGATACTGGCGCTTGCTGAAAATCTTAAGACAAAACCGGAATAGGGGTGAATAAAATGGCCTTTGTGCATCTGCATACACATACTGCGTACAGCCTTTTAGACGGCGAGGCGACCATTCCTAAGCTTATGGACAGGGCGAAGGAACTCGGTCAGAACTCCATCGCCATAACCGACCACGGAAATATGTACGGAGTGATCGATTTTTATGAGAGCGCACTCAATCACGGAATAAAACCGATTATCGGCTGTGAGGTATATGTCGCCGCACGGTCAAGGTTCGATAAGGTTCATGAGTTTGACGCTCAGAGCCATCACCTGATTCTGCTTGCTGAAAACGACAAGGGATATCACAACCTGATGAGGCTTGTTTCGGCGGGATTTATAGAGGGTTTTTATTATAAGCCGCGTGTGGATATGGAGCTTCTCAGAAAGTACAGCGACGGACTTATTGCACTCAGCGCGTGTATGTCGGGCGTCATTTCGAGGAATTTGCTTGCCGGAAATTATGATGAAGCAAGGCGCAGGGCGAGGGAGTTTTCGGAAATCTTCGGAAAGGACAACTATTTTATAGAGATACAGGATCACGGAATATTGGAACAGAAAAAGCTGAATCGTGACCTTATTTCGATTGCGCGGGAATTGGATTTAGGGATTGTCGCGACCAATGATATTCACTATGCTGAGCAGAAGGATGCTGAATATCAGGACGTTTTGATGTGTATTCAGATGGGAAAGACGGTCGACAGCGAGGATAGAATGAAGATGAATACCGACCAGCTGTATCTGAAATCCGAAGAGGAAATGGACGAGCTTTTCTCGTATATTCCCGAGGCGCTTGAAAATACACAAAGGATAGCCGACCGCTGTAACGTAACTATTGAATTCGGGAAGTTTCACCTGCCGAAGTTTGAAATTCCGGGCGGAATTTCTTCTTATGAATATTTAAAGGGACTTGTAAACGAAGGTATGACAGAGAGGTATCCCGAAGATGACGGAACGGTTCGCGCGCGTATGGAATATGAGCTTGATACGATTAATATGATGGGCTATGTTGACTATTTTTTAATCGTATGGGATTTTATCAGATATGCACGAAAAAACGGAATCAAGGTCGGACCCGGAAGAGGAAGTGCGGCCGGAAGCGTTGTTGCTTACTGTCTGCATATCACGAATGTTGACCCGATTAAGTACGGTCTGATTTTTGAAAGATTTTTAAACCCCGAGAGGGTAAGTATGCCGGATATCGACATCGATTTTTGTTATGAACGCCGCGGCGAGGTTATAGAATATGTAAACCGAAAGTACGGTGAAGATAATGTGGCACAGATTGTCACATTCGGAACAATGGCGGCGAGGCTTGCTATACGCGACGTCGGAAGGGCGCTTAACATCCCTTACGGAGTGGTGGATGAAGCGGCGAAGCAGGTTCCGAACGAGCTTAAAATGACAATCAAGAAGGCCTTGGTTGTTAATTATAAATTAAAGGAACTTTATGACGGAAACCCGCAGATTAAAAAGCTTATAGATACGGCAATTCAGCTTGAAGGCCTTCCGAGGCATACCTCGACTCATGCGGCGGGGGTGGTAATAACCAGCGGAGGAATAGGAAACTATGTTCCGCTTCAGAAAAACGATGATGTCATAACCACACAGTTCACTATGACAACGATTGAGCGGCTTGGACTTTTGAAGATGGATTTTCTGGGACTTCGTACCCTAACCGTTATACGTGACGCGGTTCGAAACATAAAAGATTCGCATAACACCTATATTGATACCGATAATCTCGAAATGGATGACAAGGCCGTTTTTGATATGATTTCAAGAGGCGAAACTGACGGCGTATTTCAGCTTGAAAGTTCAGGAATGAAACAGTTTATGAAAGAGCTTAAACCGAATTCGCTTGAGGATATAATAGCCGGAATATCATTGTATCGCCCCGGGCCTATGGATTCAATCCCGACCTATGTGGCGAACAAGAACAATCCGTCTTTGGTTAAGTATAAGCATCCTATGCTTGAGCATATACTTGATGTGACCTATGGGTGTATAGTGTATCAGGAACAGGTAATGCAGATAGTTCGCGAACTTGGCGGATATTCGCTCGGACGCGCGGATTTGGTTCGGCGTGCAATGTCAAAGAAAAAAGCCGACGTAATGAAACAGGAGCGGCAGAATTTTATCTATGGCGTGGACGAGGACGGAACACATGTTGACGGAGCGGTGGCACGCGGTGTTGATGAAAAGACCGCCGCCGCGATTTTCGATGAGATGATGGACTTTGCTTCATACGCATTTAACAAGTCGAACGCCGCGGCGTATGCTGTTGTGGCATATCAGACGGCGTGGCTTAAATGCCACTATCCCGTGGAGTTCTTTGCGGCTCTTTTGACCTCGTTTATCGATAATAACAGCAAGGTGACAAAGTATATAGAGGTGGTAAAGCGGCTCGGAATAACGATGCT
>CADBUP010000131.1 GCA_902797885.1 uncultured Ruminococcus sp. | reverse complement strand
GCGGAGACAGGCATGGCGGAATCCGGGGACGGCGTTTTAATAAAAATGAAATTTTTCGTTTATCGGAGTTTATCGACACGCTCAAAAGGGTGCTATAGCACCCTTTATTTATAGGAGTTGACATAAATAATGAACATAAAAATATTTAAAAGAGCCGCGGCTGTTACAGCGGCGGCTCTTATGACTGTTTCCGTTGCTTACGCTGATTCGGAACCGTCATGGTGGGCACAAACAGATGTAAACGAAGCAATCGAATCGGGAATTGTCCCCGATGACTTACAGACAGGCTATACCGAAAGCTTGTCAAGATCAGGCTTCACTCATCTCGCCATAGCGTATTTGGCCAAGCTTCAGGGGCTTACACCCGACAAGCTTGAGGACAGCGGAACACCGTTTTCCGACACGAACGACCCATATGTCGCCGCCGCATATAACCGCGGTATAATCAACGGCAGGGGTGACGGAAGCTTTGCGCCCGACAACAGTATCACGAGGCAAGAGGCTGCCAAGATTCTTATAAACACTCAGACGGCATATTTAGGAAAGACCCCGACCGGCACCGGTGAATTAATCTCCTACACCGACAGCGCTTCAATCGCGGATTGGGCGCGTGAATATGTCGAGCTTGCAACCCGTATGCAAATTATGAAGGGTATGGAGGACGGAAGCTTTTCGCCCGACGGAACATACACAACCGAGCAGGCAATAATCACCTTCATCAGACTTTTCAGAAACATAATCTCAGATGAAACAAAAGACCCGACATGGGATAACGAGAACCCTCCCATCACCGGGATTCTTAAAGTTACAGACGGCGAATTAAATAACGGAAGCGAAAACATAACACTAAACGGCGTAAATATCGGAAACTGGCTTCTCGTCGAAACATGGCTCAGTCCTATTTCCGACCCGAATGAGAGTATGGCGAACTCTGACATAATTCGTATTTTAACCGACAGATTCGGCGAAACCGCCGCTGATGAAATTATTGAAAAATACCAGGACAGCTATATAACCGAAGCGGATTTTGAAAGGATAGCAAGGCTGGGTTTTAACTGTGTTCGAATTCCGTTTTGGTACAGAAACTTTATGACCGAAGACGGAGAATGGCTGAATGACAACCCTGATGAAATACAGGGGTTCAAACGCCTTGACTGGGCGCTTGAACAATGCAAAAAATACGGAATTTATGCTGTTTTCGATATGCACGGCTGCCCCGGCGGCCAGAGCCTTAACCACAGCACCGGCGTAAACGGAAGTAATTCGCTTTATACAAGCCGTGACAATCAAAAAATGATGGAAAAGTTATGGATGGCTATTGCCGACCGATATAAGGATAACCCATGTGTCGCAGCTTATGACATAATGAACGAACCTCACAACAACGGCGGAAACAACAGTCCGAAAGCATGGAAACCCGAAAGCCCACAGGCGGTCAGCCTTACCAATAGCATTTATGACACAATGATAAAAGCAATCAGGCGCGTTGACCAAAACCACGTCATAACCATTGAAGGTATCTGGAGCATGAAAGTTCTTCCGAATCCGGCCGATTACGGATGGACAAATATGATGTACCAGCTTCATATATATGATGATACCGAATATATGATAAACGAAAGAATAAACGAGCTTCGTTCCGCTCAAAGAGAATACGGAGTCGCTGTATATGTTGGAGAATACAACAGCAGAAGCCGCGAAAGATTTGCGGCAGGGCGATATTCAACCGAGAAGATAAACCGCTCGAAATGGAATTATAAGGGCGTATGCGCCGGCTTTGACGGATGGAGTCTTTTTAACAAAAACCTTGACACAAGGGCGGATATAACTTCAGAATCGGCTGAAAACCTAAAGAAGCTTTTAGGCGATGATATGCTGACCGAAAACGGATTCTATTTTGACACAAGAGAGTATAATAAAATAAAAGATTAAATAATTTAGGGGTCCGATGAGTTTTACTCATCCGACCCCTTCTCGTTTATAAAATATTATATGTCCATGGATGTGATAATAAATAATTTAAGAAATGCCGATTTGGCTGAGGCTTCTTTGAGCATAGACCTCGGCCTTCTGTTTCTTATCCTTTATTCTCCTACCAAGTTCCTTCATTATTCCGAAATTTATATTCATCGGCTGAAAATTAACTATACTTTCATTTGAAACATAGCACGCAAGCGCACCTATTGCCGTCTCAGATGTATAGCGCTCTTCTTCTCTGCCCATGGCCGAAAGCGCGGCGTTTCTTCCGGCAAGAAGGCCGGATGCCGCTGATTCTATATATCCTTCGACCCCCGTTATCTGCCCTGCGAAATAAATTTTTTCATAATTCTTCATCCGATATGTATTTGTCAGAAGAATAGGCGAATTTATATACGTATTTCTATGCATTACTCCATAACGCGCAAATTCCGCCTGTTCAAGGCCGGGTATCATAGAAAATACACGTTTTTGTTCACCGAACTTCAGATGCGTCTGAAACCCGACTATGTTATATAAGCTTCCCCCGGAGTTATCGCGCCGAAGCTGAACCACCGCATACGGGCGCGAGTTATCGCGCGGGTCGGTGAGTCCGACCGGCTTAAGCGGGCCGAAACGCATAGTGTCCTCGCCGCGGGACGCCATTATCTCTATCGGCATACAGCCTTCAAACACCTTTGGATTATCTATACCCCCATGAACAGGTGCCGCCTCTGCGCCGGTCAGCTCACGCCAAAACGCGGTATATTCTTGCTTATTCATAGGACAGTTAATATAGTCCGCTCCGCCCTTGCCATAGCGTGCCGCGCAGAAAGCCTTTGTCATATCAATACTCTCATATGTCACTATCGGTGCGGCCGCATCATAGAAATGCAGGTATTTACTTCCGGTAAGGCGTCCTATCTCGTCGGAAATTTTATCTGAGGCAAGAGGCCCGGCGGCAACTATCGTATATTCACCGGGATCTATCTTATCCACCTCTCCAACCACGATTTTTATATTCGGATGCGCCTTTATCTTATTCGTTACCATCTGTGAGAATCCCTCGCGGTCAACCGCAAGAGCGCCGCCGGCAGGAACTCTGCTTGCGTCGGCGCAGCTCATAATAATAGAATTCATACGGCGCATTTCTTCTTTTAACAATCCCACCGCATTATGGATTCCGTCGGCGCGGAGAGAATTACTGCAAACCAATTCGGCGAAGTTATCGCTTTTGTGTGCGGCGGAACGTTTCTCCGGCTTCATCTCACAAAGCGTCACATTTATACCCATTTCCGCCGCCTGCCATGCTGCTTCACAGCCGGCAAGACCCGCGCCTATTATTTTTATTGTCATAGTCTGTTCTCCTTTAAAAAATGCCGCATATGCGGCACTCTTTATTATTTTTTCTTTTCGGGCCTGCGCTCATAGTCACAGTCCTCATTAAAACACTTATAGATAAGCGGACCCCTGCCGCGGAACGGTCTTGTTTTCATCAGCACGCTTCCGCACTTCGGGCACTTCTCGTCAGTCGGCTCGTTCCACGAAATAAAGTCACACTCCGGCGAGTTTTCACAGGTATAGAAAATCACGCCTTTTTTCGACTTTCGTTCTATCACATCAGCTCCGCACTTCGGACACTTTGCACCTATCTTTTTGACTATGGCCTTAGTATTTCGGCATTCCGGGAAACCGGGACAAGCCAGAAACTTTCCAAATCTGCCTTGTTTATATACCATAAGCCTTCCGCATTTATCGCAGACCACATCAGAAACCTCATCCTTTATCTCTATGTTTCCGATTTTTTCTTCCGCCTCGTCAAGCGCCTTTTTGAACGGTCCGTAAAAGCTTCTTATAACCTCTTTCCATTCAACATCTCCGTCAGCAACCTCTTCTATCTCGTCCTCCATATGTGCGGTGAACTCGACATCGACTATGTCCCTAAAATTCTCTTTCATCAAGTCGGTGACTATAAACCCGAGCTCTGTCGGATAAATTGACTTTCCGTCTCTCGCCACATAGCCCCTTGCCGAAATTGTTGCAATCGTCGGAGCGTAGGTACTCGGTCTTCCGATACCGTCCTCTTCCATTGCCTTAACAAGCGATGCCTCTGTATAGCGCGGGGGCGGCTGTGTAAAATGCTGCTGCGGGTCGATGCTGCTGAGCAGAAGCTTCTGTCCCTCTTCAAGCTTCGGAAGCTTGGCGGTTTTTTCTTCGGCCTCATCCTTGCCCTCGACATACAGCGTCATAAAACCCGCAAACTTGATTTCGGAACCCGACGCTCTGACCATATACTTATCCGCAAGGATATCAGCCGAAACCATATCCATAATCGCATCTGTCATCTGACTTGCCATAAACCTCAGCCATATGAGCCGATACAGTTTAAAAAGGTCAGGCTTTAACTTTTCTTTGAGCTTCTCGGGCGTATTTACAACCACGGTCGGGCGGATTGCCTCATGCGCGTCCTGTGCGCTTTTCTTGGCACGATACTGTTTTGGGGTTTTAGGGACAAACTGCTGTCCGTATGCCTGAGAGATATACTCCCGCGCCTCCTTCTGAGCAACCTCCGACACTCTCAGCGAGTCTGTTCTCATATATGAAATATAACCCATTTCATAAAGCTGCTGTGCCGCTATCATTGTCCGCCTTGAAGTAAAGTTAAGCTTGCGCGACGCCTCCTGCTGGAGTGTGCTTGTTGTAAAGGGCGGCGCGCTCTTGCGCTTAGTCTCTTTTTTGGTGAGATTTTTCACCGTATAATCCGCCGCTTTGAGCGTTTCGACAATCTTCATTGTCTCTGCCTCATCGGATAGCGGAAGCTTCTTGCCTTCCGCGCTTCCATAGAATCTCGCCTTAAACGGAAGCCTTCCCTTCTCGTTTGTCAGTTTTAAATCTATGCTCCAGTATTCCTCGGGGTTAAACGCCTCAATCTCACGCTCTCTGTCGACTATCAGCCGCATTACAACCGACTGAACCCTGCCGGCGCTCAGGCCCTTTTTAACCTTCTTCCAGAGCAGCGGGCTGATTTGATAACCCACAATTCTGTCAAGGACACGCCGTGCCTGCTGTGCATCAACCAAATTCATATCTATCGGCCGCGCCTCTTTAACCGCCTCTTTGACAACATCCTTCGTGACCTCATTAAAGGTAATGCGACAGTCGCTTTTGGGGTCTATACCCAAAACGTTCGACAGATGCCACGAAATTGCCTCTCCCTCACGGTCGGGGTCGGTTGCGAGGTAGACCCTTGACGCGTTCTTTGTTTTCTTCTTGAGTTTGGCTATAAGGTCGCCCTTTCCTCTTATCGTAATATACTTCGGCTCGAAATCGTTGTCTATCTCAACACCGATTGAGCTTTTGGGCAAGTCTCTGACGTGACCCATTGTTGCTTCTATATCGTATCCGCTTCCCAGATACTTTTTAATCGATTCCACCTTTGTCGGTGACTCGACTATTACCAGTTTCTTTTTTGAACCTGTGCGTTTACCTGCCTTTTTTACGGCCATAAACCCATCCTCCTGCTTACTGTAAATTCTTTTAAATTGAAATAGAATAATTATCGCCTGCGTGTTCTTTAATCGCGCCTGCCATCATCAGCTGTAATATCAAGAAATTCAGCTCAGACATCTCGATTCCGCAGTCATTCGATATATCATCTATGTGAACAGCCTCATTATTATTGTATAAATATTCAAGTATTATTCTCTGCTTTTCGTCAAACATCTCAAGGTTCGGCTTTTGCCGAACCAGCCCTTCCCGAATCCTTCGGGAATATTCTTTGTTTTTGTCTTTCTTTATCTTATTGCCAGAATTGCCCACCGATTCGCCCGTTTTCGTCTCGCCGTCTCTTCTATCACTCGGTGCGGGCATTATCTTATACGCCCTCCGATCAGCCGGGGAAACAGGCCTCAGCATTTTCAGTCCGTTTTCTATCTCGCTTGAATATACACCTATATATTCTTCTATGACATCCTCCGCCGAGGTAACAAGCTTTGCATTATCCTTTATAAGCTTATTGGGAAGCTCCGCACCTTTATCGTTCGGTTTTCCCGGAACAGCAAACAAGTCACGGTTTGAATCCGCCGTCCAGTTTGCTGTCATACTCGTGCCGCTGTTTTCCCTTCCTGCTATTATAACCGAACCACAGCACAGACCTACCATAATCCTGTTTCTGTATTTATAAAATCTGCCCTTGCCGACTTCTCCCGGCGGCATCTCGGATATTACCGCACCGTTTTGTATTATCTCATTATACAGCTCGGCGTTTTTCTTAGGATAAATAATGTCAACCCCTCCGGCAAGAACCGCGACTGTTCTTTGTCCTGCCATTAATGCCCCTGAATGTGCAAAACCGTCAATTCCCTTTGCCATACCGCTGACAATAAGAATCCCCGATGCCGCAAGGTCATATGCCAGCTTTTGTGCAAACTTCTCGCTGTATTCCGAACATTCACGCGAACCGACTATGTTTATTGCGACAAGGCCGTCAATATCCGGAAGTTCACCCTTGACAAACAGGACCTGAGGCGGCATATACATCTCACTAAGCCGCTTAGGATATTCCTTGTCTCCCATCTGAACCATTTTTATTCCCGACTTTTCACATTCTTCCGCAAGCATATACGCTTTTTTAAGCGAATGTCTTACCGTGAACCTATCGGAAAGCTTCCGTCCCGAATATAATCGTTTATACAGAACCTTTGAATTATATACCTCCTCGGCGCTTACTCCGCCCTCAAGGCACTTGAAAACTCTCTCCGGATTATTTTGACATTGAATATTAAGCCACAGCTTATATATTAGGTCACTATTATCCATCATGTACTACCCTCTAAACTTACGGACGCAGCATATACATAGCTATCCCAGCCGCAACAGCCGCATTTAGTGACTCGGCGCCGCCTTTCATCTCTATCCTGACAGCAATATCCGATTCTGCCAGAACCTCGGGCGACACGCCGTGTGCTTCGTTTCCTATGACTATTGCGCGCTTTCCTTTAAGCCCCGCATTTTCAATCGGCATAGAATTATAAAGCGCCGTCGCCGCTATTTTAAACCCTGCCGATTTAAGTTGTTTTACCGTACCCGTATCAAATTTACAAAACCTCATTCTAAACACCGCGCCCATTGCCGACCGAACCACCTTAGGGCTGTATATATCCGCACAGCCGCGGCTTAAACATATACATTCTATCCCCGCCGCCTCAGCGGTGCGGATAATCGTTCCCATATTTCCCGGCTCGGAAACGCCGTCAAGCGCCAAAACATACTCCATCTTACCAAAATCAACTTCGTCTTCCGGCGGAAGCTTCAGAACCGCCGCGATCCCCTGAGGAGTTTCGGTGTCGCATATTTCGCGGAAGGCTTTGTCACTTGTACTATATACAAATTTTCCGTCTTTGTCAAGTGTATTTATAAAATCTCTGTTTTCAGAGAAAAATTTCTCCGACACAATAATACAGTCAATTTGCTTCGGAACAAACGAAATCACATCGTTTACGAGACGCACGCCTTCCGCGAAATACCTTCCGCTTTTTTCCCGGCCGCGTTTTTTATGAAGTGATCGAGCCAGTTTAAGCACCGCATTATCACGGCTTGTAATTGTTTTAAGCATTACTTCCGCTCCTTCGATATATTGGATATAATTTTCAAAATTTCATATACGATTACGCTCTGTATCGGGAACAAAACAAGATTCTTTATCATTCTCGCAGGCAAAATTCCTATAATTCCGCTTCCCGCCGTAGGGGCAAGGGCAATCGAGTTTAAAACGATATTTACCGTAAGTATCACCGTTAGCTTACATAAAAACACCCTCAAAAACGTAACTCGCCGTTTATACAGGAACATCCCGTATATCATACCGGCGATTGCCGTATTTAATGTATATGTGAATAAAAAACCTCCGGTCGGTTTAACGATAAACGAAACAACATCTGAAAGAAGCGCCACCGCCATCCCTGCAATCGGTCCGAACATATACGCCGCGGCCGGCGCCGTTATAAATCCAAAGCCTATCCGAAGATACGACGATAACGGAATGGTAAAGTACCCCAATATAACGTTTATCGCTATAAGCATTGCGCAAATTACCAGGTTTTTAGGCTTCCGCGCCACCGCCGCAAGGCCCTCGCGGCAGTACAATACATTAAAAATAAGCAGAACCGCAAATACCGCTATTATCAATATTGCGCCCGTCCAAAAACCCGAAGCCGCGTCGAGAAACATTCCAAACGGCTCAATAAACGCACGTATCGCGGACTTTGCCGTATCCATACTGCTATCAAATGAAGCAGCAAAATTTTGCATAAAAAATACCTCCTCTTGCTACAGCGCGAAGATTTTCGCGCATGCCGATTGAACATACCGCCAACACAGCAAAAAGAGATATTTCGTTGTGTAACAGGCATAAAAGCCCAACAGCGGGATGCGGTGTCCGAACCGCGGTTTATCACACTTCGTTCCTCCGCCAACTCCCTGTGCGGACGACACTTCAGACCGGTTTACGGTCAACGCTCGAACACCTACTCTGTATAAATTAACTGATACATACAAAACGTATATATACAAAAGATTCTCTGCGGACTTATAATCGCCACAAAAGAATCTTTAAATCAAAACAATTATTTAACCTGATCAACAAGGCTCTTAAAAGCTTCAGGATCGGATACCGCGATTTCAGCAAGCATCTTTCTGTTGATTTCAATACCCTTGTTCTTAAGGCCGTTCATAAACTTGCTATAGCTAATACCGTTCATACGTGCAGCGGCATTGATACGAGCAATCCAAAGCTGTCTGAACTCTCTCTTCTTTGCCTTTCTGTCTCTGTAAGCATAGCTCAGCGACTTCATAACAGCCTGGTTAGCAGTTCTGAACAGTTTGCTCTTTGCACCTCTGTAGCCCTTTGCGAGCTTCAAAATTTTCTTATGTCTTGCGCGTGTTTTAACAGCGCCTTTTACTCTTGCCATTTATGTTACTCCTCTCTTATCTCGATTTTGGTTGAATAAGCCGCGGCTTATTTATAGGGCATCATGCTTCTGATTGTAGCCTCATTTGCACTTGAAAGATAACCGCCCTTTCTGAGGTGTCTCTTTCTCTTTGTTGACTTCTTGTTAAGAATGTGACTTCTATAAGCCTTTGCTCTCTTAACCTTACCGTTTTTGGTAACACCGAAACGCTTGGCTGCTCCTCTGTGAGTTTTAATTTTAGGCATAAAAATTTCTCTCCTTCCGTATTACTATTGAATTAACCTTTTGGAAATTTAAACGTTTACGCTTTTTTTGGTGACAGAACCATAGCCATATTTCTGCCTTCCATTTTAATATCCTTGTCGGACATACCGACCTCCTGGACATTATCGCGGAAACGAACAAGCAAATCCTTTCCGAGTGAGCTGTGGGTAATCTCACGGCCGCGGAAGCGGACCGAAACCTTAACCTTATCGCCCGACTTTAAGAACTTGATTGCCTGATTTAATTTAGTGTTGAAATCATGGTCGTCAATATTCGGCGTCAGCCTGACCTCTTTAACATTGCTGACCTTTTGATTTTTACGATTTTCCTTTTCACGCTTCGCCAATTCAAACTTATGCTTGCCGTAGTCCATAATCTTACACACCGGCGGCTTTGCCTGCGGAGCGATTTTCACCAAGTCAAGGTTCTTTTGGTCAGCCAGCTTCTGTGCTTCCGCAGCAGAAACAATACCAAGCTGCTCACCATCCGCCCCTATAAGACGAATCTCCTTGTCTCTGATTTCTTCATTTATCATCAAATCCTGCTTTGCTATTTAAAACACCTCCAAAAAGTCTTTGCCGCAACAAAAAAAGCGACCGCACAAAGTACGCCGCAATTAATACTGATGTAAATTAAATTGTCAGCCCTTTCGCTTTTAAGCTGAGGGGAGAAGCGGCAAACTTCTGCTTTACTGATATATAGTACCACATTTTTTTGCCATTGTCAATAGTTTTTAAATATTTATTTTAAATTCTCTTGTTATTCCCTATTTTTATGTATTTATAGCGATATATTTCTCCGCACGAACATTGTAAATACAGCGAAATCTTAGGCGGCACAGATTTTTTCAGCACAAACAGCCTACTGCTGCACTTTGGACAAAAAAGCCCGTCCTTCGTCCTGTAAGGAGCCTTCGCTCTGTGGT
>CADBUP010000130.1 GCA_902797885.1 uncultured Ruminococcus sp. | reverse complement strand
ATACGAAACTTAATCTCAACAACACTAAAAACTCACGAATATAAGTTTTTAACTGCAAAAGACGGAAACGATGCTATTATGCAGGCATCTTCACATAATCCCGATGTTGTTCTGCTCGATTTGGGACTTCCCGATATAGACGGAATTGAAGTAATAAAGAAAATCCGTTCGTGGTCTAATATGCCGATTATCGTTATCAGTGCAAGAAGTGAGGACACAGATAAAATAGAGGCATTAGACTGCGGTGCCGATGACTACTTAACAAAGCCATTCTCTGTTGAAGAACTTCTTGCAAGGCTCAGAGTTACACAAAGAAGATTAAGCTATCAAAACCAAGCGGCGGCATCAGAGTCAATGTTTACAAACGGAAAACTTAAAGTTGACTATGCTGCAGGCTGTGCATATCTTGATAATGAAGAAATGCACCTTACTCCGACAGAATATAAGTTGCTTTGTGTGTTGTCGCAAAATGTAGGAAAGGTGCTCACACATAAATTTATTGCAGAGAAAATTTGGGGTAGCGCCTGGGAAACAGATATAGGCTCCCTTCGGGTGTTTATGACAACACTCAGAAAAAAGATTGAAAAGCTTCCGGACTCACCGCAGTATATCCAGACACACATAGGTGTTGGATACAGGATGATGAAGGTTGAATAAGGTGGTTATATGATAAAACAAAATAAATATAAGATAATTATTTCCTCTATAATTACATTATTGCCGATGTTTTTCGGATTTTTAGTATGGAACAGACTTCCGGAAAACATAGCGACAAGCTTTGGATGGAACGGTGAGGTTACAGGTTACAACAGTAAAATGTTTGCAGTTGTTGGGCTTCCGGCGATACTGACTTTTGTGAATTTAATATGTATTATTGCAACAAGTGCCGATCCGAGAAAAAAGAATATAAGTAATAAAATGTTCTCGACCGTTATAAGCATTGTTCCCGTTTGCTCACTGCTTTGCGGAATTTGTATTTATGCTAATGCATTGGGATATCAAATAAGTGTCGAAAGCATAATGCCTGTCTTCGTGGGAATTTTATTTTTTGTGCTTGGCTTTATTCTTCCAAAATGCAAACAAAATTACACAATCGGAATCAAGCTCCCCTGGACACTGCATGACGAAGAGAACTGGAATAAAACACATAAGCTTGCAGGAAAACTTTGGATCTACGGCGGTATAATAATGATTGTGTCAGGACTATTTAATTTAACATTTATATTTGTGACAATAATTTTTGCACTTGTTATTATTCCAACGGTATATTCCTTTCTGATATACAAAAATAAAAAATCAATATTTTAAAAGCATTAGATTCTATATGGATGAAACGGCACGGATTTTCTCCGTGCCGTAACTTTTAAATGTGTCAAATTTTAATATACAGTAACCAAAGAAAAGCAGAGTTGTATTTGGACAAAAAATATCTGTGAGAATTAAAAAATATTCTTGCAGAATTGTTCTTTAAAGGCGAAATTGCAGAATTGGCGAAATCAAGTGATGCTAAAATGATGATGTAGCAGACGGAACGCTTGCAAACGGATGCAACCGTATGCGAAATTGATGCTCATTTCGGGCATGATTATTTGAGTCTCAAGACCATGCGCCGTCATCAAAAATATAATTAAAAATTACTAAAATTCAAAATTGATGCTCTGAAATTTGATTTTGAAACACAAAAATTTTTAATGATTAAAAAATAAGAAGTGGCTCAAACGCAGTGTTTGAGCCACTTTGTATGGCAGGGGCAGTAGGACTTGAACCCACGGCACTCGGTTTTGGAGACCGATGCTCTACCAACTGAGCTATACCCCTAAAAAGCAAATATTAAGTTTTATTGAGTTACCATACGAACATAGGGACACGGTTTTGGAGACCGCTGCTCTACCAACTGAGCTATACCCCTAAATTTTAACGCTTATAAATTATATCATAATAAAATGATGTTGTCAAGTATTTTTGATATTATTTTTAATATATTTTTATTAATCAATATCATCCTCCGGATTTGAGGGCTTATTTTTCGATGGTATAAGAATCATATATAAGCAGAGACAAAAGATTATGAATATAATAAAGAATGACTTTGGTGGTGTGTATGTGTTAATCCTGAATATGCTTTTCGAGAAAAATCCTGCACAGGCGTTTATAAAACACAGAGCCGGATTGAGAATCAGCTTAAATATGAGGGTTGAAAGCGGCTTGTAAATCATCGAAATAAAATAATTTGCATAGCCTGTTATAAAAACTATTGCTACAACAGGCAGAACAAATATACTTCCGACAATGCTTCCCCATTGAATGCTACCGAACATTTTTGCTGTGAAGTATGAAAGACCGAGTGTTCCGCATAACGAGAGAGATATTGACTGAGCCGTGTATCCTGTAAGTTTATTTATGGCATATAGTAAGAGATATTTTAGCTTATTACCTCCTGCTTCAAAAGTCGGTTTATCTGTTACTATACAATTCAAGCGTGAATGTATGGGTGAATAGAATACCAAGATTGACAGTGTGGCACCGAATGACATAAGAAAGCTTGCGCTTTCGAGACTATAAGGATTTTGAATCACAAGTATTAGTGCGGCAACAGAGAGTGCTGTTATACTGTCATTGCTTCGTCTGATAGATAGGGCAACAAGCATAACAGACATCATTATTACCGCACGGCAGACCGAGGGTGTGAATAATGAGACCGCTGCAAATAGAATAAGAAGCGGAATCGTAGGAATACAGATAAATCGTTTTGGAAAGTGAAATATTCCAAGTATAAACGAAATCAACAGAAAGAGATACGAAGTATGCATACCCGACACCGCCGCAATATGCATAAATCCCGAATTAGAATAGTGACTGTATAAATCCTCCGAAAACCCATCTCTGTCACCGACGAGTATCCCTTTAAGAAGAGCCTTTTCATCATTGCCGCAGGGGGAATTTTCGCAAACAGTAAGTATATGTTTTCTTATATTATAGCCAAGGCTTTCGAAGTGATCAAATGCCGAACTATCCATTGAAGGAGGGTCAATCGTTTTAATTAACTTTACATATCCCGAACAAATAATATTGTTTTGAAGCAGGTATCTGCTATACGTAAAGGCATTTTTAAACGCGGGTTTGTCATTCATTCTTTTAACAGAACACATAATTGTGCTTCCGTATTCTATATCATGGTTAAAGTAGTCGGTATTTGCAAAAATTCTGACTTTAATTGGCTTTTTCAGAGCGGGAGAATCCTTTATCTCATACACGCGTACGTCGAATTCAATTGTCTGTCCGCTTGAACTAAGGGAAGGTTCGGACTTTACAACGCCGGAGATGGTAACTCTGTCATCAAAAAGCATTTGGGTTTTTTCTATAGAATTAGTATATATAACCGTTCGGGAAAATCCAAGTATAAAGATGACAGTCAAAAGTAAGCAGCCTAAAATTAAATATTTTGTACCGCGTTTTATGTTTAAAAGCAGAAGAGGAACAGAAGCGAGCGCAACAGCCGCCGCATATGCGGATGAATAAATTAAGAATGTGGATATATCTATATCGGTATTTATATTAAGAGCGGTATACGCCGCAATAATGTAGACAAGCACGCCCATAGCGAGATAGCGCCTGCCGAAGGTTAGATAATAGTCAAAGTCCGTCATAATTAAAATGTCTCTTTTCGTTTGTAATTTAAGTAGAAAACTTGATAACCTGCATTAGAACCTTTTTCTTTTCTTCTGATAGTTTTGCCCAATTGGTGAAAAGCTCGAATAATTCAGGAGTTAACTCAACTAAATCATTTTCTGCAAAAAATTGAGAAAGCGTTATGCCAAAGCCTTTACAAATTGCTTCCAAAGTATATATGTTAGGAATGGTATTCCTTTTATAGCAATTCGAAACCGTACCTTGAGAAAGTCCGGCCTCTTTTGCAATACGATAATCAGACCAGCCATATTCATTTTGAAGCTTTTTTAATCTTTCTAAGACATCCATAAATATTTCCCTTTTCGTTTGTAGATAAGTATTATTTATCCATCTTTTTTAATACTTTTATTATATCACGGAGCATCTCGAGCTGCAACGCACTCATACCGCGTATTTCGTTTAGAATATCTTGTAAATTATTTTCGTCAGAACTATCATCAAAATCTGCAATGAGTTTATTGATTGAGACACCTAATGCTTTAGATATGGTAATGATAGAATCAAGAGAAAGTCTGTGCTTACCGGATTCTACCGTTGACAGGTATTTTTGAGAAGAATCAATCATCTCTGCTAAATCCTCTTGTGTCATATTTCGTTCTAAACGATACTTTTGAATTCTTGTGCCGATTTTACGAAAATCTAAGTCATTGTTCATATTTTACAATCCTTTTGACAAATTATGAGATAAACTCTTTAAATATATTATATTATACATACTTTTATACTCAAACAAACCAGAGGTAATAAACTTTATTAAAATATAACCTTGAATAAATTATAGTAATAGAAAATATGGTATATACTGTGTAGATGATGATAAGATATCCTTTTTAGGACGTGTGATTTATTTTTAACATTTTATTCGACTGTTTAAAACATAATGGATACGAACCGTTTCCTATAAAGTATTTTAAAAAAATCGTAAAAATATTAAATAAATTTTTAAAAAACATTGCATACATTAAATTTATATGATATAATATTTCAGATGATATCCTTAGATAATGGGTGATTAGCGTTGTATATAAATACGGAGGTGTAGAACTTGTTTAAAATTATCAAAAAGGAAAGTCTTAATCCTTCTGTATCGCTTATAGAGGTTGAGGCTCCGTATATTGCTAAAAAAGCTGAACCCGGTCAGTTTATAATTTTAAGAATTGATGAACATGGCGAGAGAATACCTTTCACCATTGCGGATTTTGACCGCGACCGAGGAACGGTAACGGTTATTTTTCAAATTGTAGGAATGTCAACCGAAAAACTTAATGAGTTAAAAGAAGGCGATTACCTTTTGGATTTTGTGGGTCCCCTCGGTGTGGCTTCACATTTTGACGGCGTAAAGACCGCGGCGGTTATAGGCGGCGGACTGGGAACGGCAATCGCATATCCTCAGGCGAAAAAGCTTCATTCAATGGGTGTTGACGTTGATATGATAAACGGTTTCCGCAATACTGAGCTTATTATAATTGAGGACGAGTGCAGTGCGGCGTGCAGTAATCTTTATACGATGACGGACGATGGTTCAAACGGAAACAAGGGATTTGTTACCACCAAACTCGAAGAATTAATAAAAGGCGGAAAAAAGTACGATATCGTTATTGCTATCGGGCCGCTTGTCATGATGAGGGCTGTTTGTCAGCTTACTAAAGAGTATGGTATTAAGACTGTGGTTAGTATGAATCCGGTTATGATAGACGGCACGGGAATGTGCGGCGGTTGCCGCATTACCGTTGGCGGCGAAACGAAGTTCGCTTGTGTTGACGGTCCGGACTTTGATGGGCACCAGGTTGACTTTGACGAGGCAATCCGCCGCTCAAAAATGTTCTCTCAACAGGAGAAAAGCGCAAGAGAAGCGCATAAATGCAGATTGGAGGGGATGAAAAATGCCTAATATGTCATTGACAAAACTTCCTATGCCTGAACAGGATCCAAACGTAAGAAATAAAAATTTTAAAGAGGTTGCACTCGGATATACAGAAGAAATGGCTGTTGAAGAGGCTCAGCGCTGTCTTAACTGTAAGCATAAACCATGTCTGGGCGGATGTCCGGTAAACGTTAAGATTCCCGAATTTATCAGCCTTGTTGCAGAGGGAATGTTTGAGGACGCATACTTAAAGATTCAAGAGACCAGCTCGCTTCCGGCGGTCTGCGGAAGAGTCTGTCCGCAGGAGAGCCAGTGTGAGAAGTTCTGTGTCAGAGGAATAAAGGGCGAGCCGGTTGCAATAGGCAGACTTGAACGTTTTGTTGCTGATTGGCATATGAAACACGGACGTTCGAGCGTTGTTAAAGCAGGGCCTAACGGAAAGAAGGTCGCTGTTGTCGGCGGAGGCCCCGCAGGGCTCACCTGTGCCGGTGATTTGGCAAAACTTGGATATTCAGTGTCGGTTTTTGAAGCGTTTCATACTGCCGGCGGCGTGCTGGTTTATGGTATCCCAGAATTCAGGCTTCCTAAGGACATAGTTAAAGCCGAAGTTGATAAGCTTAAGGCTCTCGGCGTTAATATTTATACAGATATGGTTATAGGAAAGGTTCTTTCTATTGAAGAACTTCTTACAACCGAAGGCTATGATGCGGTGTTTGTGGGAACAGGCGCCGGCTTGCCGAGTTTTATGAGGATAGAGGGCGAGAACTTAAACGGTGTGTATTCCGCAAACGAGTTCCTGACCCGTATAAATCTTATGAAGGCTTATCGCTTTCCTGAATACGATACACCTATCTATATGGGAAAGGATGTTGTTGTTGTCGGCGGCGGTAACGTCGCTATGGACGCGGCACGAAGTGCAAAGCGCCTCGGTGCGGAAAACGTAAGTATTGTCTATAGAAGAAGCGAGGATGAAATGCCGGCGAGGGTTGAAGAAATTCACCACGCAAAGGAAGAGGGCATTGACTTTAAGCTTTTATGTAACCCCGTTAAGATTCACGGTGACGAAAACGGCTGGGCGACACAGGTTGAATGTATCAGAATGGAACTCGGAGAACCTGACGCATCAGGACGGAGGCGCCCTGTGCCGGTTGAGGGAAGCGAGTTTAAAATAGACGCTGAGGTTGTTGTTATTGCGATAGGTCAGACACCTAACCCGCTGATTAAGAATACAACTCCGGACCTTGAAACAAATGCAAGAGGCTGTATCGTTGCAAAGGATGAAACCGGCGCGACGAGCAAGACAGGCGTTTGGGCCGGCGGTGACGTTGTAACAGGTGCGGCGACGGTTATTCTTGCTATGGGAGCGGGTAAAAGTGCCGCGGCTTCAATAGACGAGTATCTTAAAAATAAATAATAATTATAATATACAGGAAAAAATTAAATTAATATATCAGCACAAAGACCGACACCCGGAAAATCGTCTTGCCGGTCGGAATGCAACAAAAGGAGAGGTCAGAAATGGCAATTAAAAATGAATATCTTAAAAAGGTGTTTGAAAAGGTTCAGGCAAGAGACAAGAATGAGCCTGAGTTCTTACAGGCGGTAGAAGAGGTTCTTGAATCTCTTGAGTCTGTAATCGAAAAGCACCCTGAATATGAAAAGGCAGGCCTTATCGAAAGACTGGTAGAGCCGGAAAGAATTATCACATTCCGCGTTCCCTGGGTTGATGACAACGGAAAGGTTCAGGTAAACAGAGGTTTCCGTGTTCAGTTTAACAGTGCGATAGGTCCGTATAAGGGCGGCCTCCGTTTCCATCCGTCGGTATACCTCGGAATCATTAAGTTCCTCGGTTTTGAACAGATTCTTAAAAATTCACTTACCGGTCTTCCTATCGGCGGCGGTAAGGGCGGAAGTGACTTTGACCCGAAGGGTAAGTCAGACGCAGAGGTTATGCGTTTCTGCCAGAGCTTTATGACAGAGCTTTCTAAGCACATCGGCGCAGATACCGACGTTCCTGCCGGTGACATCGGTGTTGGCGGAAGAGAAATCGGTTATCTTTACGGTCAGTATAAGAGACTTCGCAACGAGTTCACGGGCGTTCTTACCGGTAAGGGCTTGACCTACGGCGGAAGCCTTGCAAGAACTGAGGCTACCGGTTACGGTCTCTGCTACTTCACAGATGCTATGCTGAAGGATAACGGAAAGTCATTTAAGGATAAGACTGTTGTTGTTTCGGGTTCGGGTAACGTTGCTATCTATGCGGTTGAAAAGGCTACTGAGCTCGGCGCAAAGGTTATCGCTATGTCGGATTCAAACGGCTATATAGTAGATGAAAACGGTATCGACCTTGCGGCGGTTAAACAGCTTAAAGAAGTTGAGAGAAAGAGAATCAAGGAGTATGCAGCAAGCCATCCGTCAGCTGAGTATCACGAAGGCTGTAAGGGTATCTGGACAGTTAAGTGCGACATTGCTCTGCCTTGCGCAACCCAGAACGAGCTTGATGTTGAGGGTGCTAAGGCTCTTATCGCAAACGGCTGCTTCGCTGTAGGCGAGGGTGCTAATATGCCTTCAACTCCCGAGGCTATTGCTGAGCTTCAGAATGCAGGCGTTCTCTTTGGCCCGGCAAAGGCTGCAAACGCAGGCGGCGTTGCTACATCTGCTCTTGAAATGT
>CADBUP010000129.1 GCA_902797885.1 uncultured Ruminococcus sp. | reverse complement strand
TGGGCGGACTCAATGATAACCGCAATAAAATCAGCTAATCCAAGCGCCAAGACGAGCGTTCACAGCTATACCGTCCCGCATGATTCAAACACAGGCTATAGATATAAAATATGGAACGCAAAGGTTATAGGCGCACTCGGCGAAAAGGCGGACTATGTTGTTCTCCATTATTATTATCATTACGGCACAGGCTTTTCAAGCGAGATGAATGAAAATCGAATCAATACCGAACTTCTGACATATATAAATCGGATTGATGAGGATAAAAGGCCGAAAATCTATGTGTCCGAGCACGCAATCTGGGGTCCTATAAATGATGAAGCAAAGAATTCACAGGATATATATAAGGTGACCTCGCTTCAGGGAACGCTCACAACCGCAGAGGTAATCAATCGGCTTGTTAAAAACCCTGACGTTGAAATGGCAACATATCACTCGCTTTTTGGTTCAGTTTCGACCGAAACGGATTTTGGCGGAAACTGTTGGGGTGTATTCAGACCTTACTTTGACAACCGTGTGATACTGACGGCGGTCGGCGAGTATTATAAAATGGCAAGCAACGCTTTCGGCGGCAGCAGCGTAAGTGTAACGTGTGATGATGGCGCAAAGCAGGGGCTGACCGTATCCGCTCACAAGGACGGGAACAGACTTAATCTTATATTTGTAAACCGCAGTCAAACCGATAACTATAATATAAGTTTTGTGGATAATAGTGGTAGGTATAAGCTTGAAAAAGAGGTTGTCCTTACAAGTGATAATATGCTTGACGAAAACCTCCCTTCAAACCCTGATAAGGTTTATGCAAGAACAAGAAAAGGTACATCGGATGGTGAATTTTTAAGCTATACCGTTGAAGCTAAAAGTATAAAGGCGGTATACCTTGTTCCTATCGATAAAGAGACGGATAATTCTGATTTAAGCGTAACAATAAACGGAAGAAACGCGGAAAACACCCCCGTTGTAGGCGATGAATTCACCTTAGAGGCGGATTTATATGAGAATATGCCATCTAAAGATGCAGAGTCGATGTCGGTGGTTATTTCAAGAAAGGATAATCCGGAAAATATCGTATATTTAAACAGCGTTGAGGTTCTTCGCCGAAGGGCTTGTTTTGATATAACTATGCCCGACAGCGCCGAGGGCGGTGAATATACTGCGTTTATCGGAAACAGAACGGAGTCGGACACCTGTTACAAAACAATAGATTTTGTGTATACCCCTGACTTTGTCGGAACAACTCCAAAAATAGACGTCGGCGTATCCGGAAAAAAGGTCAATGTTAATGTACAATTCAGTAAGGAGGATTGTGATAACAGAGCTTATACGGTTGAACTTAAATCTGCTCAGGATGATATATTTTATTTTAATGCCGACAAAGCGGATGAATTAATTAAAACGTATTCGTTTGAAATGCCTAAAGAAGCTCTTGACGGCGAATATCGGCTTATTCTGTCGGATGACAGCGGTGGAAAATATGAAAAAACAGTTATATACGAAAGGCCGAAAACATCAATTATGCTAAATAAAAGACCGACAGACGAAGATGGGAAGCCTTATACCTTTGAAAGCCTTGTAGATTCAAAGAGTATGGTTATAAGCCTTGAAAATTCAGATACCAAATCGGAAAAAGCAGAGATATATGCCGCGCTGTTCGGAGACAACGGAGTGTTAAGGGACATACAGAAAACTCCTGATTTTGAGATTGGCGCGCAAAGTGTTAAAAGTGATATAAATATAAATTTTCAGAATAAAGAAGAACTGAATTCTTGTGCGATAAGGCTGTTTGTTTTTGCCGATGACCATATTACTCCGCTTTCGAAAGATTATATTATAAAAAGGGGATTTGAAACTGAATGAAAAAACTTTGTATTATAGTTGTTTTAGTGTTTTCGTCCTTGTTTGTTCCTGTGAAAGCCGCTGACTATCCTGTCTTGCCATACGGGGCTATGGTAACAAATCCGATTACGTTAGAAGGAAACTATATAACGCCTTACGGAAGTGTTTTCTATAACGATGCAGGGTTTAAATATGAAGCAACGGAGGAAGAGGCACATTCGGGGAAAAGGTCGTTTAAGATTTACTGCGACAGCGCGGATAAGGGCAAGGGCTGTTCGCTTGAGCTTGCAATATTAAATAAGAACGGATTGAACGAGAACTCACTTTATCTTGAAGCATATGTAAAATACGACGGTGGTTTTAATAAGAATATCTGGCCTGTTGCTTTATTTGACAACAAACTGCGTGACGGGTTTACGCTTAATAAAGAAGAACCCGATGAGAACGGATGGCGCAGGATATGGGGAATCGTTCCGCCGTGTGAATATAATAAGATAAGATTCGGAATTCAATATACGAGAAATACGGAAGATGTAGGAAAAAGCGTGTATATCGATGATATTACGGTAAGGTATATACCTGTGTCTGTCTCGATTGATGATTCAAGATGGGATAAATCTTCTCTTCCGCTTGACAGGAATTTGGTGTATGGCGAGGACAAAAACGGAAAAAGGACATTGATTTCCGCCAAAGAGTATATCAATTATGATGTTCTCAGCGAAAACGCGTATATTGATAAAAACAAAAATCTCGTTTATATGAGCAGTAAGCCGCGTGATGAGGTGAGGCTGCGTGCGGAATTTTTGGGAATATCTACAGAATTTTCGATATATATGTCGGCTGATAAAATGGTATTTGGAGAAATCAGCGAGGACGGTGAGAGCTATTCGGCTATTGTTATAAATAATACTCCGAATGAAAAGAGGGCTGCACTTATTGTATGTATTTTTGACGGAGACAGCCTATCGAATATATACACCAAAACCGAAAGCCTTAAATCGGGTGATACGAAAGAGGTTATTGCGCCAATTCCCGAGATTCCGTTTTATGTAAAAGACCCCATTGTTAAGGCATATATTGTTGCTTATGATTAATGAGCTTGTACAAATTATTCAATAAAACGCTTGACAAGTAAAAAAATCTGCTCTATAATACTTATAAAAATACCATATTTATCAAAAATTTAAAATTGCTTTATAAACAGAATGTGACGGTGTGACGAATTGCACAAAGCCGGAAACAGCTTTACTTTTTGTGAATGTTTAAATAAAATATGATGATTAGGGGTCTGAAAAATGAAAAAGTTTGAGATTATTGACTTCCATACCCACCCGTTTTTGGAATCGGGGAGTAATATATGTTCTCATAAGGAGTATTGTGATATGAGTGCGGAAGGCACTTTAAAGATTATGAAAGAACTTGGTGTTTCCCGTATATGCGGCTCTGTTATAGGTCATAATGAAATACTTGATAACGGAGGAAGCATATGGGATGTTATCTCCGCCTGCAATGATGAAGCTCTTAAGCTCCGCGATATATATGGTGACTTTTACATACCCGGTTTTCACGTTCACCCCGATTATGTAAAGGAATCATGTGCGGAAATTGAAAAAATGAGCAGACTTGGCGTTAATCTTATAGGCGAACTTGTTCCGTACTCGCACAGATGGAACGACTATTCTCTAAAGGCGTTTGATGAAATTCTTGATACGGCAAGGCAATATAATATGGTGGTGAGCTTTCATTCTATGGGCGAGGACGAGATGGACAAAATGGTAAAAAAGCATACCGATATTGTCTTTGTTGCCGCTCACCCCGGTGAATACGGGGAGTTTATCAGACATATGAAAAGAATGGCGTTTAGCAGTAACTATTATCTCGATCTTTCGGGCTATGGAATCTTCCGACACGGAATGCTTCGTCATGCAATCGACGAATTCGGCGCCGAACGGTTTTTATACGGCTCCGATTACCCTACCTGTAATCCGGGTATGTATATCGGCGGCGTTCTGCTTGATAGCTTGATTAAAGATAGTGAGAAGAAGCTGATTTTTGCGGATAATGCAAAAAGATTGTTGAAGCTAAATTAAATAATAATGTTATCGTCATTAATATGCTTTAAAAGAACGAAACAGGCATATTTGAACAGTTTATTAAACAAAGATAAGGGTGGCTTTTGGGGCAATCCCTCATTTTGTGTAAACCTCAAAATTTACTCCAAAATGATAATATAATCTAAGTAATTTTTGTGGGCTGAAAGCCGGA
>CADBUP010000128.1 GCA_902797885.1 uncultured Ruminococcus sp. | reverse complement strand
ATCTTGCCGAAAGCATTGTGAAAACGCGAAAAATTTCATTTCCTTGCCGCCGCGGTAGGCATGGCGGAATCCGGGAACGGCGTTTTACTAAAAATGAAATTTTTCGTTTATCGGAGTTTATCGACACGCTCAAGCAACCGTTTCCGGTTGGTTTTTTGATTTTGGACAATACAATAGCCCTCGGCAGAGCGCACCCATGGCGCGCAAGCAAAATGGTTGTCTCAAAAATTGAGACAACCATTTAAACTAACTATTTTGCGTATTCAATCGCCCTGAGTTCTCGAATAACATTAACCTTAATCTGTCCCGGATATTCCATCTCGTTTTCGATTCTCTTAACGATTTCTTTTGCCATCAACACGGTTTCGTCATCGTTTACCGCATCCGACTTAACCATTATGCGAATCTCACGCCCTGCCTGGATTGCAAACGAACGTTCGACGCCCTTAAATGAATTTGCAATCTCTTCAAGCGTTTCAAGGCGCTTAATATAAGACTCAAGATTCTCGCGGCGTGCGCCCGGCCTTGCCGCCGAAATACCGTCGGCCGCCTGAACCAAGCACGCTTCTATCGTCTTAGGTTCTACATCGCCGTGATGAGCCATAATTGCATTAATAACCTTGTCGTTTTCCTTGTACTTCTTAGCTATATCACCGCCGATAGTGACATGTGACCCTTCAACCTCATGGTCAACCGCCTTACCTATATCGTGAAGCAATCCCGCACGCTTAGCCAGGGTAACATCAGCGCCAAGCTCACCCGCCATAAGGCCGGCGATATGTGAAACCTCAATCGAATGCTGAAGCACATTCTGACCATAGCTTGTTCTGTATTTAAGCCTTCCGAGAAGGCGGACAAGTTCCGGATGTAAGCCGTGAACGTGTGTTTCAAACATGGCGCGTTCGCCCTCTTGTTTGATAATACTGTCAACCTCTTTGGTTGACTTTTCAACCATTTCTTCAATGCGTCCCGGATGAATTCTTCCGTCAGAGATAAGCTTCTCAAGCGAACGTCTGGCGATTTCACGCCTTACCGGGTCAAATCCCGAAAGTATAACCGCCTCGGGAGTATCGTCAATAATCAGGTCAACGCCCGTCAATGTCTCAATTGTACGAATATTTCTGCCTTCACGGCCGATAATTCTTCCCTTCATCTCATCATTGGGAAGGGCAACAACCGAAACGGTGGTCTCTGTTACATGGTCAGCCGCACAGCGCTGAATAGCGCCTGTAATAATATTCCGCGCCTTCTGTTCCGCTTCTTCCTTTGCCTGTTCCTCTGCGTTCTTGATAAGAACGGCCTTTTCATGAACAAGAGTCTCTTCTACCTGTTTCAACAGGTAATCTTTAGCCTGTGATTCGGTGAAATCAGCAATCTTTTCGAGCTGTGCCATCTGAAGCTTTTTAACTCTTTCAACTTCTTCGCGTATCTTATCGGCATCGTTTAGTTTATTATGAACCTCTTCCTCACGCTTTTCAATCTGCTGAGTTTTTTTATCTATTGTATCTTCCTTTTGCTGTACTCTTCTTTCCTGTCTTTGAACATCATTTCTGCGATCTTTAATTTCACGGTCAAGCTCTGTTCTGAGCTTATGTATTTCCTCTTTTGCTTCAATTAATTTTTCTTTTTTAACATTGTCTGCATATTTTTTTGATTTATCCGCCGCATCTGCAAGGATACGTTCCGCCTCTTCCTCTGCGCTGCCTATCTTCAACTCTGCGAACTTCTTTCTGTATGAATATCCGTATTTAAAGGCCATAAACGCGCCGACAACTCCGACAACAACCAAAAGCAAACATACAACAACAAATACTGTAATACTTATTATTATTTCCACCTCCTATAACTTATTGACGCATAAAAGCGCCTCAATAATAAATATAAGTCTTAAAAATCAAAGAATCACAAAATCAATGTATAGCATGAATTTTTAGATAGAAGTATACTTTCTAATTTTACACATTTTTCACGAAAAAGTCAAGTGTTTTTTGTATGTTTCCTCAAAATAGTTGCAAAAAACGGCTGCTTGCAAAGCAAAACAGCCGTTTTTTATTATATCCCATTATTTTTGACCCTTCGTGTCAATTTCCTCTTTAATATCAGCAATAAACTCGTCAAGCTTCGATGCACCGAGGTCACCTTTGTCGCGGCTGCGGACAGAGATTGTTCCCGTGCTGCTCTCATTCTCGCCGAGAATCAGCATATACGGAATCTTCTTCATCTGTGCTTCTCTTATCTTATAACCGATTTTCTCATCGCGCTTATCAAGCTCAACACGTATTCCCGCTTGTTTGAGCTTTTCATAAACCGAAACAGCATAGTCATGCGACTTTTCCGAAACCGGAAGAACCTTAACCTGAACCGGTGCAAGCCACAGCGGGAACTTGCCCGCGAAATGCTCAATTATGATACCGATAAACCTCTCGATTGAACCGAATACAACACGATGAATCATAATCGGCTGATGCTTTTCGCCGTCCTCGCCCATATACTCGGCGTTAAACCGCATGGGAAGCTGGAAGTCAAGCTGAATCGTTCCGCACTGCCATGTTCTTCCGAGTGAATCCTCAAGGTGGAAATCTATCTTCGGTCCGTAGAACGCACCATCACCTTCGTTTACCACATAGTCAAGTCCTAAATCATCAAGAGCGGATTTAAGGCCGTTTGTAGCTGTTTCCCAATCCTCGTCGCTTCCCATACTGTCTTCGGGACGCGTTGAAAGTTCAACATGATACTTAAAGCCGAAAAGCTTATAAACCTCATCGATTATGCTTATTACGCCCTTAATCTCAGACGGAATCTGTTCAGGCGTCATAAAGATATGTGCATCATCCTGTGTAAAACAGCGTACGCGCATAAGGCCGTGAAGCTGACCCGACTTCTCATGACGGTGAACAAGGCCGAGTTCGCCGATTCTCAGCGGAAGGTCGCGATATGAATGCGGCTCTGACTTATAAACCAACATTCCGCCCGGACAGTTCATAGGCTTAACGGCAAAGTCAGTATCATCGATGACGGTTGTATACATATTTTCCTTATAGTGATCCCAGTGACCCGAGGTTTCCCACAACTGACGATTAAGCATAATAGGAGTCGAAATCTCGACATAACCCTCGCGGGTGTGAACCTCTCTCCAGTAATCGATAAGTGTATTTTTAAGAATCATTCCGTTCGGAAGGAAGAACGGGAAGCCCGGCCCCTCCTCCATCATCGTGAAGATTCCGAGTTCGCGGCCAAGCTTTCTGTGATCACGCTTCTTCGCCTCTTCAATCATATTGAGATAATCCGCAAGCTCGTCCTTTGTAAAGAATGCCGTTCCGTAGATTCGGGTAAGCATTTTATTCTTTTCGCTGCCGCGCCAGTATGCCCCCGCGATTGAGGTCAGCTTAAACGCCTTGATTCCCTTTGTGTAGAGAATATGCGGGCCGGCGCAAAGGTCAACAAAATCGCCTTGCTCATAAAAGCTGATTGACGCGTCCTCCGGCAAGTCCTCGATGAGCTCAACCTTATACGGCTCGTCCTTTTCCTTCATAAATTCAATGGCCTCGGCCCTCGGCTTAGTATAAGTTGATATTTTAAGATTTTCTTTGATAATCTTCTTCATCTCTTTTTCAAGGGCCTCAAGATCCTCGGGCGTAAAGCCGCCTTCCCTATCGAAATCATAATAGAAGCCGTTATCGATAGACGGACCGATTGCCAGCTTCGTCTCGGGATAAAGGCGTTTTACCGCCTGTGCCAGAACGTGAGAACAGGTGTGCCGAATGACAGAAATATCATCTTCTATCTCTTTTACGACTCCATCATTAAATAATGCTTTCATTTTAAGTCAAATCCTTTCGTAATTATTAAAATTATTAATCTATAGGTTTATTTGATTCTTCGAATAAGTCATATACATCCTTAGACGGCGCCTTTGAAATCAGCGATACAATAATCGCCGCAAGCATTCCGCATATAAATCCCGGAATTATCTCATAAACGCCGGTTGACTCTGATAAAAACGCATACCAAACCGCGTCAACCGTAAAGCCCGTAACCATACCGGCAACAGCTCCTGAGTATGTGAACCTCTTCCAATAAAGCGCAAGAATGATTACCGGGCCGAATGACGAGCCAAAACCTGCCCATGCACATTCAACCAGCGCCATAATACCCTTGCAGTTAGGATTGTTGGCAATGAAAAAGGCAATAATAGCGATTGCTATAACCATTATTCTGCCTGCCCACATCATCTCATTGTTAGAAGCTTTCTTGCGAATAAGCGGCTTATAGACATCCGACGCAAACGCCGACGACGAGGCGAGGAGCTGTGAATCGGCCGTACTCATCGAAGCCGCAAGAATCGCCGAAAGCAATACACCGACAACGAACGGGGCAAACCTAAACACTTCTCTTACCATCGTTACGAATACAAGGGACTGGCTCTTACTCTCAACAAGCGAGTCGCCGAGGAACTGTCTTCCGACAATACCGACAACAGACGCCATAATAAGTATAAGAAGTATCCATGCACAGCCGACAATCTGAGACTTCCGCATTTCCTTTTCAGACTTAATAGAAATATATCTGATAAGTATATGCGGCATACCGGCATAGCCAAGCCCCCAGCCCAAGCCGCTGAGAATATCTACAATACTGTTTTTATCAAAGCTTCCGCTGGACAAGATGTTGTAATAATGCTCTCCCACGTTTGCGGAAGGTGCAACAAAGCCGGGCGAATGAAGAGTTATCACGGCAATGATAGGTGCAATCATAAGTGCCGCAAGCATCAACAGGCCCTGGAAGAAATCCGTCCAACAAACCGCATTAAATCCGCCCAAAAACGTATAAACAACGATAACGACAGTAGCCGTAACCATAGCGACGCTCTTGTTGATTCCGAGAACCGTATTGAAAAGATCACCACAGGCAACAATACTCGACGCCGAGTATATACAATAAACAACGGCAAAAACTATCGCCGAAATAACCTGAAGAGCGATATTCTTTGACATAAATCTATTTGTCAAAAACTGTGGTATCGTTATTGAATCGTTAGCACGGATTGAATATCTGCGAAGCCTCGGCGCAATAAAAATCCACGCCGCAAACGTACCGATTAAAAGTCCGACCGAAATCCAAATCTGACCTATGCCCAAAAGGTAAATCGAACCGGGAAGACCCATAAGCACCCATGCGCTCATATCCGATGCGCCGGCCGAAAGAGCGGCAACCCAGCCGCCCATATTCCTTCCGCCGAGAAAATATTCTTTCTCTCCATTATCATTATTTTTTGACTTTACGAAGAAATACACGCCCACTCCCACTACAAGAACAAGGTATAAAACCATCGCAAGCATTTCCCAAATACTTGTCTGCATTAATACATCCCCCTAAAACTTATACTTTCTTTTGTGTTTATCTTAAGATTCACAATCCTAATATTCCTATTATATATGAATAATCACAAATTGTCAACCTGACAAACGGAAACATTTGTCCATATAAAAAATTTTTTTATAAAATACGTATTTATCTTGTAATTTATACAATTTTATGCTATACTTTAATACATAAAACAGTACATAAAACTCATTAGCTATATCCTGATTCAGGGAGGGAAATCCTATGGACTTCGTTTTTGAACAAAGAGCCAATACCATAACGTGCAGTTTATCGAAAAATCTTAACTGCCTGGCCCATCTTCATGAGCATATAGAGGCGGTATATATGATTTCCGGTTATTCCGAGCTGATTCTCGAAGACGGACGATTTCCTTTAAATCCGGGTGACTTTTCCTTCGTCTTTCCGAACCAGATACACGGCTATGAAAATTCGGATAATGTCAGGGCCTTTCTGTTAATTTTTTCGCCCGAGCTTATACCCGAATTCAGCGGCATTTTTGCAAAGAAGCTTCCTGTCTCTCCGGTAGTACAAAACGTAAACAGCGAGGTTGTTACTCTTATAAAGCTTTTACATTCTCAATGCGAAGCGTCTCACGAGGAATCCAACGAAATAGTGCGCGGTATAATTCTCGCCCTTACAGGAATACTGTTTAAAGAGTTTGAATTTACCGACCTTAATAAGTATAACATAAGTACTGTCAAGAATATACTTTTGTACTGTAACGAGCATTATGCCGAACCAATCACTATCGATGATGCCGCTAAGGCTCTTCATATAAGCCGCTCTCACCTGTCTCACATATTTAAGGAACGGCTTAACTCCACCTTTGGTCAGTACATATCAAAGAGGCGCATTGAGCACGCCTGCCTGCTTTTAAAGCATGGGGAATGTACGGTAACCGAGGCGGCAATTGCTTCGGGATTTGACTCGGTCCGCACATTTAACAGAGTATTCTCGGGTATCGTTGGGGTCACCCCTCGCGATTTTATTAAAAATGACGCATTATTTTTTAAACCAACAGGCTCAAATCTTTGTTGAAAAATAACAAATTTTTTTAAAACCATTGACATATTCGTCAAAATGTGCGATAATTCAAAATCATAAAGATAAACTTAAAATTTAACAACTAAGATAGAGGCGCGGTACTTATCATTAGGACGGTCGAAATGACAGGCAGTCAGACTTGTTCCGAAAGGAATTGCCGCCGAAATACACAGTCATCGCCTTAAAGCTGTGTATTGGGATGCAGGAGAATATGCTGCATACTGTCACACTCGTGGAGCGCTATCCGTAGTTTTCTGTATCCGGGCTTATTTAAAGTCGCGTGCGTTTAACTATTTAAGCGTTCGCGGCTTTTGTTTTTATTTATAAACCCAAAAGCCGCGAAAAATTCTTTTTTCCCGCGAATGTTCCTAAAAATGCAAATAATTAAATTTAATACAATATTTAAAGGTGGTAATACTTATGAAAAAATTTGTTTCAATTATGCTCGCGGCGGTAACGGCGCTCAGTCTGGCGGCTTGTGGCTCGGGTTCTTCTACTCAGGGTTCAAAGAGCACGGATCAGAAAGCTGAAAGCGATGTTCTCAAAGTGGGAATGGAGTGTAACTACGCCCCCTATAACTGGTCACAGTCAGATAACGCAAACGGTGCGGTTTCTATCTCAAACGTTGATAATATGTTCACAAACGGCTATGATGTGCAGGTTGCTCAAAAGATTGCTGATTCAATGGGTAAAAAGCTTGAGATTTATTCATACGAATGGGATAGCCTTATTCCTGCGGTTCAATCGGGAAAGCTCGATATGATTATCGCCGGTATGAGCCCGACAGCAGAGAGAAAAGAAAAGATAGACTTTTCCGATAACTACTTTACTTCAAACCTTGTTATCGTTACAAAAAAAGGTAATCTTTCGGACGTTAAAACAATCGCCGATTTAAAAGGCAAGAAAATTGCCGCTCAGTCGGGAACCTTCCATCTTGACGCATTGACCTCACAGACCGAGGCTCAGGTTAGCGAAATGGCCGACTTTTCAACAATGTTCATTGCGCTGGGTGCAGGAACAATAGAGGGTTATGTTGCTGAAGAGCCTACCGCTATGTCAGTATGCCAGGACAGCGCATATGACTATGTTCGCCTTGTCAACAACGACACCGGCTTTAAGGTTGAAAACGATGACGTAAGCATCGCGGTTGGTATCAAAAAGGGTTCTGACCTGAAAGAAAAAATCAACAGCGCTCTGTCGGGATTCAGCACCGAGGACCAAAAGAAGCTTATGGAGCAGATGGTTAAAATCGCTCCATCGGAAGAGTAATTTTACACTTCGGATTCGGCTATCAGACAGCCGAATCCGAAAACAGATAGGAGATTAATCTTAAATGACAGCATTTTTTAAAGAAGTTGTAGATATATTGGTAAAATACCATGGCTATTTTCTCCAAGGTATCGGCTACACAATGCTTATATCGCTGACCGGTACGGTCGTAGGACTTATTATCGGTCTTATTACGGGGATAGTAAGAACTATTCCACAGTCGAAAAACCCCGTAATCAGAGGAATCCTAAAAGTGGTAAACGCAATAATAAGCATATATGTAGAGGTCTTCCGCGGCACGCCGATGATGGTTCAGTCGATGGTAATATTCTGGGGATATGCGTTTATGAACAACGGCAACACTCTTCCGCTTATTCCCGCCGGTATTTTTATCGTATCGATTAACACCGGTGCGTATATGGCCGAGATAGTCCGCGGCGGCATTATTTCGATAGACAAGGGCCAGTTTGAGGGTGCATACTCGATAGGTATGAACCATTTTCAGACAATGATAAACGTCATCGTTCCGCAGACAATGCGGAATATTCTTCCGGCAATAAGCAACGAGTTTGTCATTAATATAAAGGACACCTCGGTTCTGAACGTTATCGGAGTAACCGAATTGTATTTCTTTACGGCAAAGATTTCAAAAATGACATGGGCTATTTTCGAGACATACGTTGTTGCGTGCGTAATCTATTTTATACTTACGTTCACCATTACCCGACTGCTCAAACTTGCGGAACGCAAAATTGACGGTCCCGCTTCATACACAATAAACGAAATGCCTGCAGCGGCAGAGGAGGGCTGATAACTATGGATAAAATTATATCCGTTAACGGACTGAAAAAATCATTTGGCGAAAACGAAATTCTAAAAGACATTAATTTTTCCGTCAGCCGCGGCGATGTTACCTGCATTATCGGCGCCTCCGGCTCAGGAAAATCAACAATGCTTAGATGCATCAATCTTCTGGAAGAGCCGACGGCCGGCGAAATTATATACAAAGGTCAAAATATTCTCAAAACAAAGAACATTCCCGCATACCGCGCCAAGGTTGAAATGGTTTTTCAGAGCTTTAATCTGTTTGAAAATATGACAGTCTTAAAAAACTGTATGATAGGTCAGATGAAGGTTCTAAAGACCGATAAAGAAACCGCACGGAACGAGGCGATGCACTATCTAGAAAAAGTAGGGATGGCGCCGTATATTAATGCAAAGCCGCGTCAGCTTTCGGGCGGTCAGAAACAGAGGGTGGCAATCGCCCGCGCTCTTGCGATGAAGCCGGATGTAATATTGTTTGACGAGCCGACATCAGCTCTCGACCCTCAGATGGTCGGCGAAGTTCTTGAAGTAATTAAAAATATCGCCAAGGAAGGTCTTACCATGATCATCGTGACCCACGAGATGGCGTTTGCAAGAGATGTTTCAAATCACGTTGTCTTTATGAAGGACGGCGTAATTTGTGAAGAAGGCTCCCCAGACGAGATATTTACCTCTCCGAAAAAACAGGAAACAAAGGACTTTCTCTCTCGCTTTATGAACAACCGATAATAAAATAACCATATAAACAAACTAAAAGCTGCTTCCTACGGAAGCAGCTTTTAGTATTAATAATCTCCGCCACAGCCGCCATGGCTTTCACCCGAGGACGAGGTGTGACTTCCCGAATCAGAATCCGACTCTGCTCTTTTTGTTCTTGATACCGCACTATATAAAAATATATCCTGCGAAAAGTCAACTTTAAAACTTCCGGGTTTAATATAGTTTTGTGCATGGTTCTTTTTGCGCGCTGTTTTCATTTTTTTAAGCTTTGACGACGTTGCCGCAGATGCAATCACCAACGGAATAATCAGCGCCCCGGCAATCACACAAAATATGTACATCCCGCTTCGATGCTTTTCGTTATACGGCGTGCCCTGTGCCGCCATTTCAAGAAGCTCTTCCGAGTATTTGGCATATACTTCAAACGCCGAGTTATAATCGTCTTCTTTCAGATGCGGCAGGACATTCGACTCAATATATTCAAGTCCGTTTTCATTAAAATATTCCTCACCGCTTCCGTGAGTGGTAAACCAATATTTTCGCGGCTCGGTCGACACATAAAGCATAATTCCGTCTTTTCCCTCTCCGCCGCCGTAACCCCGATAATCAAATAAGTCATCTGCTGTCGAACATGGGTCATCTCCCGACATCTCCGCTTCTGTATATACAGCGACGTCAAAATTATATGTTTCTCGAAGCTTCTCAAGCTTAGCTTCAAGCTCTGCCTTTTGGCTCTCGGTTAAATATCCCGCATTATCCGTCACGGCCGGATTTACAAACTCGGCCGAAACCGGCATAATAAGCATAACGCACATTAAAGTCAGCATAAGAGCCGTAATTATCTTTTTCATCTCTGCCTCCCCCTATCTTAAAAGGAACCACGCCGTAATAGCGGCCGCCGCATAGGCTATTCCCGCTATCTTGCTGAAGTAACGCCACTTCTTTCCCTTATCCACCGGATATTCACCGACCACCTTGCCGGTTTGACCGTTTATGGCAAACTTAAAATTGTTTTTCTTATACTTAATATTCAGCATCCATATCGGCAAAAGAGCGTATCTGATTTTACCGTCTGAAAAGCTGACATTTGTATTCTCCGGAACAACTCCGCTATATTCCCTTGTGGTAGAAGCAAAAACATCCTCGGTCGAATTTTTAACACGCTCGTTGGCTCTTCCTATACTATCCTCCGCCGAAACGTCGTATTTATCCGCCAGAAAGCCTGACAGATATGCCGGATTAAACTCAACCGCGTCTTTATAGTCATACGGCTCAACCGCCTCCGTATATGAGTCGTCCGCCTTTTTAGATCCGTCAACGGGAATGTTTGCAAACCCCACGCTTCCGGATCTGATAAGCTTATAATAGTCGGTCTTGGTATAGTCATATTCAGAATCGCTCCAATACGAGTATCTGTTCGCGCTGTATGTGATACCTGCGTCACAGTCACAGTCAAACATCCAGAACGGAACATACACTCCGGCCATTTCTTCGATTCGTCTTTTATCCTTGAACTCATCCGGAAGAAACGGTGCATTTTTAAAGTCATTTTCAAACGCCTCTACCGCCGCTTTCTTATCGGTTTTAAACGGAATGATATAGTCCGGACGAAGCGCACCTTCAAACTGACCCTTAACTATTGTTGCGTTGCCGCAATAGGGACAGACTGTCGAACCGAGTGTATCGTCACCCGAAATTTCCGCGCCGCATGACGGACAAGTATATTTTGATAAATCAATCCCGCCGACATTATTTGTATAACTTCTCGGTTCATAATGCTGCCAATCATATTTTGACGCACCTCGTGCCTGTGTCTCCGCATCACTCAGCTGTTTCATTGTCTCCGCCGAAAATTCATTTCCGCACGAATTGCAATGCAGGTTTTGAGAATTCCCGTTAAATTCAAGCGGAGCGCCGCAGCACGGACATTTATAACTTTGTACTGTATCCATATAAAACACTTCCTTTCCTTTTAATTTTATGCCTGAAATATTTTACTAATTTTATCATATCATATCTTTTTTAAAACTACAATCAGTTTTTTAAAATTTATATATTAAAAGCCGGAATCTTGCCCGGCTTTTGATACTGTTAATTGTTGCTTGAACTTGAAGACGAATTATTGCTGAACATAGCAAAAATACGAAGTGCATAATAAATAAGCTCAAGTACAGAAATGATTATATTGTTTATATATTGAATATTATAAAGCCTAAATAACTTATGAAGAGACACTATTTCTTCATCTGTTGCCATCTGATTTTCTTTCAGAAGTTCATATGTGCGTTCCTGTGCCTTTTTTTCGGTTTTTAAAGTCATTACCGAAAACACAACCGACAGTGCATAAAAAGCAAGCGCCAACAGACTGACTGCCATTGTTACAAACCCGGCGCTATTGAACAAAACAACATCTATCGCTGCACCTATTGCCACCAAAGGAATAAATGCAAGCGGACCGAAATATATTATAGGAGTAATCTTAATTCTCTTCTCCATATCCTCGTCATTTTCTTTGTCAAGCACAGCAAGCGCAGCCTTTTGACTTCCCATAGCAAGGGCAGTGAGACTTGCTTTATTTCGAGTCATTCTTCTGATTCTTACCTTTTTAAAATAGTGGCTATAACTGTTACCGAACATAAGCGAACCGGTCACCTTAACCTTAATATTCTCAAGTCCGCACCTATCAAGAATCATTCTCGCCGCTTCCTCGCCGGTAAGTCCGGCACTGTTTTCGAGGCGGTTATACTTATAATAAGCAAACCCAAGCCATATGCTTATGATTCCCGAAAATAATGCAACAACACAGATTAACACCGCAACAACACAAAGCGCAACAGCAACCCCTCCGTTTACGTTACTTAAAATATCAGCCCCATCATTTACATTGTTTAATATTCCGTCCATCTTCATACTCCTTATCATTTATTATATATTTTTTTAATCAATACAAAAATACACTAAATAGTCTTTAGTGTTTAGCGAATAATTAAACCCAAGTTAGGTGATTGAGCCATCGTTCATTTACCCAAACAGATAGCCCAATCAAAATACATTATCCAAACTGTCTGCCGCTTAATACCTCGCCTTGTTCGTATACCTTTTTTGTGTGTGGTAAAAGCCACTTAAAAAGCTCAGGTTCGGAATATGCACCGTTCCAACTGTCGTGTCCGCAATTTTCATATATAGTCAGCCTTGCGTCACCGCCGGAATTTTTGACGGCCTCAACCATCTTTTCGCTCTCCCGGCATAAAACCACAGGGTCATTGCTCCCGTGGAACGCCCAAACCGCAATGTTTTTAAGACGCGGCGCGTTCCAATACATTCCACCGCCGCAAATCGGCACAATAGCGGCAAAAACCTCCGGCATAGACATAGCCGCCTGCCAAACTCCGTAACCACCCATACTTGCGCCGATTGCGTATATCCGCTCGGAATCGGCAAAGGTTTCGCCCGCTTCCGAGCGAATAAGCTCTTTCAATTCCTGAAAGATGTCAAACCACGTATCATCATGGCACTGCGGAGCTATGATGATACACGGGTTATCGTTACGGTTTTTCATTGCATCAAAAAATGGATTATTCTCAACCAAGGACATATCCATTCCCCTCGAACCGGCACCGTGAAGGAATATCAAAACCGGGTACTTCTTGTTTTCTTCAAATCCGTCGGGCAAAACCCTTAAATATCTAACGCTCTTATATTGTTTATGTATAAATTCCACATAATCACCCCCAAAATTCAGCTATATCTTATTATACCTTATTAAATATTAAAAATCAATACAAAATACTCTTCTTTTTATCTTATTTATTGGTCGCAGACGGAATTTCACCTATGCCAACCGAAATTCTGTTTGCTCTGAATTTTTAAAAAAATTTTTGGTTTTTATGGAACTTATATACACTATACGCCGTCTGACTTAATATAAGAACAAAACCGTAAAATTTTATGCCGCTTTCGGCGGCAGATAGGGAGGTCATTATGAACAAAATAACAAAAAAACTCGGTGCGGTGTTTCTCGCCGCCGCTGTAACAGCAGGAAGCACGGCGTTCGGTGCGGTCTTTGCCGCTGATTCAAGCGGACTTGAATCAGCTATAGTCTCCGTCAGGAATGTCATTAGCATTCCGGCCGATTTTTCCGAATTCAACAGCAATATCTCAACCGATGAGAACGGCACCATTTATGAACTCAGCTGGCACACAGAGGATTATAACGGCTCGGTTTTCGTAACCGTAAACGAAAAGGGAAATATTATGAGCTATAATATCCGCAGAAGCGGCGAATATTCAAGAGAAGATATGGGCTTTTCAAAGCTTAACAACGCTCAGCTTCTCGACAGGGCCGCCGAATGGCTCAGAAATGTAAACCCCGGCTGGATGAACGAGCTTCCGTCCGACAAGGCTGACGTTTCGGGTTACGGAAGCATCCACTCAACAAACGCCTATCTGAGACTTAACAGGTATGTGAACGGCATAAGCTTTTTAAATGACGGAGTAAGCTTCGACATAGACAAGAATACCGGCGAGGTCAAGGGAATGTCGGCAACGTGGACAGATGAAAAAAATATTCCAAACCCCTCAGAGGCGATGGACGTTTCAAAGGCGAATGACGAATTTCTAAAGCTTTCTCCGCTTGAACTGATTTATAAAAGCAATGACGGAAAGACCGCACATCCCGCATATGTTCTTTCGGATTCTTCCGTTATTATGAATGCGCGTACCGGTGAAAAGCTGATTAATGTCCGCCCTTACACCCGAAACGACGCAGGCGACATGGCAACAGAGAATATGTCGTCGGGCGGTTCAGGCTCAAAGCAGGCGGCGCTCACCGAAAGCGAGCTTGAAAATCTTGAACAGATTTACGGCTTAAAGTCTGAGGACGAGCTTAAAAAAGCGGCGGCAAGCCTTAAAAACACGGGTCTTGATTCAGCGGAATACGACGGCTGTTCGTATAGAAGGTCGGAAAAATTCCGCTCATACGAAGGCAATGATGAAAACAGCGAAAATAAAAAAGAGGCCGAGTACATAGCATCTCTTTCGTTCACCTTTGATAAGGACACCGACAAGGAACGTCACGCAAGCGTAATATGTAATGCAAAAACAGGCGAGCTTTTAAGCTATTATTCATATAATATAGGAAACAGCAGGGAAAACAATAAAGAAACCAACAATACTAAGCACAACGAAAAGCTTGCTCAGGAGCAGGCCGAGGCTTTTATGGGACTGTATTCCGATATCAATACTGAAAATATTAAGGTTGAGAACTGTGAATATAATGACTATAGCGACAGCTACTCGGTTACCTTTATGAGATACGAAAACGGAATAAAATTCCCGCAGGACAGCATCGGGGTGACAGTTGACGCAAAGACAAAGCGTATTTTGAACTATTATAAATCCTGGAGCAAGGATATGAAATTTGAGTCGGCCGACGGCTTAATCAGCGAAGAAAAAGCGGCGGATATCGCAAATGCCAATCTCGGCCTTGAACTTAGCTATAGCTATTCATACAAGAGCGAAGATAACAGCGATAAGGTTAAACAGAGCACAGAGCTCGCCTACGGCATAGGAAATCATATCTGGCAGGAAATAGATGCCAAGACCGGCAAAACCGTTTCGTTTGATCAGGACGGCGTACAGACCTACCCCACAGACATCGAAGGGCATTACGCCGAAAAACAGATAAAAACGCTGATTGATAACGACATTTCACTCGTATCGGGTGGCGAGGACTTCCGCCCCGATGATGTAATCACCCTCGGCGACCTCACCGCAATGGCGTCAAGCCTGAAAACCGGATATTTTATATGCGGCTCAACTGATAAGGCTGAAACGCTTCTCGGCTTTGGTATGCTGACAACAAACGAGGAATACAACTCCCAAGCAGACGCGACAAGAGCCGACGGCGTTAAGTATATCATCAGAGCTCTCGGCTATCGCAAGCCCGCTGAACTCACCGGGATATACAAGTGTGACTTTTCGGATAGTGAAGAGATTCCCGAGGACACTCTCGGCTATGCGGCGCTTGCCAAGGGCTTCGGAATCGTAAACGGTGACGAAAACGGCTGCTTTAACGCGGGAAATCCACTAACTCGTGCCGACGCGGCAATTATGATTTATAACTATCTTTCAAGATAAACTGATCGGGGCTGTAAAAACAGCCCCGATATTTTTATTTACAGAACAAAAGCAATCGCCGCTATCCGCGGCGAAAATGCTTTTCTGAATAATCATTTTGACATAAAATATACCTATCTATACATAGGGAAGAAGTCAACGCGCGGTTCAAGGAACTTAATCTTATGCTCGGTTTCACCCTCACACATATCAGAGAAGGTATCAAAAATCTTGTCCCAGCTCCAGAAGTCCTCGCCGAAGCCGAGGTACTCGCGAAGCATTTCACAGCCCTTAGGCGCTATCGGATGCATAAGCGATACGGCGGTTCTTACCATATGGAAGGTGTCGATTAAAACCTGTCTGCGCATATCGTTGCTATCCTCTTTATCCGCCGCACCGATGTTCTTTGCCCAATACTTATTTGCATTTCTGATATATTCGTCCATAAGGCTCATCACCTTATGGAATTCAAATTTGTACATTGCGCGCTCGTATTTAAGAACGACCTCCTTTGCACTACGCAGGACTTCGTCGCTTACCTTGCCGAGCGGCATATTTCCTTCGAAATACTTTTGAGCGGTATAGAAGCAAGACCGTGCAACACGATTGAATACGTTTGAAAGAAGCTTTCCCTCTTTCATTACGGGGTCTGCGTCCTTTTCATCAGCGGCGGGGTTCAGCGGCTTTGGCTGAAAGCTTACGCTTTTAAGTCCGAGACCCAGGCCCAAAAAGTGCGCACGAAGATGCTCGGGCATATAGTATTCAAACAATTCATCAGCCATCGGAGGCTTTACCGCTCCGCTGCTGCTCGCCTTTTTATTAAGGAACAAAATATGATTATTCGCCACAAGCACAGGCATCTTAAGCTGACCGTTCTTCGGTCTTGCGGTCAATCCGTCTTTCCCCTGCGTCGCCATAAACAGCGCCGGCTCGGCTATCCCATAGAAATAGATGTTATCCTGACCGATAAACTGATAGATTCCCGCGGCGTCATCACACCAATACTTTTTCCATTCATCGTCGGGCTTTCCGATGCTCTTAAGATATGCCTTCGTAAACGAAATCGGCGCCCAGAGTGATTCCGGCCAAACCCATATGGTGAGACCCTCCTCGCCGTCAATGACGGGAGCGGGAACCCCCCACTCGATGTTTCCTGTCAGTCTGAACGGAACAAGCGTCTTTCCGGCGCGGAAACGGATTCCGTTCTCGTTGAGAACGGCTCTCGCCTTGTCGCGGTCCGAAAGATCCTTAAACTCAAGCGAAAACGACGTCTTGTTTGCCGCTGAGTCAAGCTTATGCGGCGGCATCTGTCCTTTTATCTTCTCATAATCCTCGGAAAATTCGTTCTTGATATACACAAGCGGCGGAGTCATAAACTCGCGGATTGTATTCGCAACAAGCGGACGAACGTTTTCCATATTGGAAATATCGTCAACGAAATCCTCAAGCAATTCTTTAAATTTAGTAAGGTCAATGTACCAGTTCGCCACATCGCGCATTTCCGGAGTGTCACCCGTTAGTGTGCTCTTCGGGTCGATTAATTCCTCAGGCATATACTGATGCCCCATCGAACATTCATCGGCATAGCCCTTGTCAGAGGTACAATTCTCAACCGGACACTTACCAACAACTTGTCGGCCGTTTAGGAACTGACCCGCCTTAACGTCATAGAACTGAGAGGTCACCATCTTTTCGAGCCAGCCGTTTTTGTACCAAAGCTCCATAAGCTCGCGGCTGAACTCCTTATGCACCTTAGACGTCTCGCCGAGTCCCGATGCACCGAAGAGGTTTAAACTAATTTCGTATGCGTCAAGCGTCTCTTTCTGACTTTCGTGATTTTCCCTTACAAAATCTTCGATTGTTCCGGTATAGCCGTTTTCACAAAGCTTCCGATAGCTCTCGGCGATGGGCGAACCATAGCAATCCGTTCCGGAGACGAATATCACGTTTTCCGCACCGATTCTGTCTCTCAGGAACCTTGCCGTTGCGTCTGCCTGAACAAATACACCGCCGATATGCCCAAAGTGCAGCTTTTTGTTGCCGTAGGGCATACCGCCCGTAATAACGGCACGCTTCGGGAACTCAGGTCTTTCCATATCAAATATGCTCGGCTTTTCCTTGCGGTAATTCTTGTTTTCCATATACATACACTCCTTTATCTTGCTGCCAGAACGCGGCGGCGCATTGCGTCCTCGCCGATTATATGACAGATTTCCCACAAATCGGGCGAGTTCGTCCTGCCGGTGATTGCAACGCGGATAACGTTGCTGACATCTGTTATGCTTCCCTTATACATATCGGGGTTCTTTTTAAAGTCCTTCGGCTTAACGGCATAACCCATATCGGCTGTGATTTCACGTATCTTGTTAAACCAAGCCGAATTATCGTCCGAGTGATCATACCCCTTAAGGTATCTGTCGATAATCTCGGCGCGATCCTCCGCACTGACATTTTCGGGGAAGGGCGCCTCCCGTTTTAAACTCTCATCATAATAGATTGACAAAAATTCTCTTGCCTGCTTCCAGTTTGTCAAATCCTTTCTGGGTCTTGCCGCATCTCTTCCCACGTTTATCGCCTTACAGGTCAGCTCCTTGTCGCGTGTGAACAGGGCATAAAATTCGGGGTCATATTCTTTAAGCCAATCCGACATCTTTTCATAAATATCATCGGGCGACATCTTAAATATAATCTCTCGGCTTATATCATCAAACTTCATTATATCAAAAAGAGCACCGGAATTACTCATTTTTTCAAGGGTAAACTTAAAATTGTCAATACTGCTGTCGGGATGCTCAGCACGCCATTCTTCAAAGTTAGAATTTAAAACCGTCATAAGGTATTCCCATACAGCAGCGGTGAGATATCCTTCCGCACGGTAATAGCCGAGTCCCAATTCCGGGTCCTTACGTTTTGAAAGCTTACGCTTTGTCTCGCCGTCCATCTTCATAAGGACGGGGGTGTGACAATAAATCGGGCGTTTCCAGCCAAAGGTATCAAAAAGCTGGGCATGAATCGGAAGGGTCGACAGCCATTCCTCACCGCGTGCCACGTGCGTCGTGCGCATAAGATGGTCATCTATAACATGAGCGAAGTGATAGGTCGGAATCCCGTCGGATTTAAGAAGAACAAAATCCTGATAGTTTTCCTGAAGCTTAAGCATACCGCGGATTCCGTCAAAAACCTCGACCGTATTGTTAATATCGCCGCTTGAACGGAATCTGAGAACATATTCCTCTCCCGCATCGATTCTCGACTTCACCTCGTCATAGTCGAGGCCGCGGCAGACCGCCCACTCGCCGTAATAACCAAAGTTAAGTTTCTTTGAGATTTGTTCCTCACGCATCTTAGTCAGCTTTTCCTCGCTGCAGAAGCAGGGATATGCAAGTCCCCTCCGCACCAATTCTTTCGCAAAGCACTGATAGATTTCCTTGCGGAGACGCTGACGGTACGGGCCATAGTTTCCCTTTTGGCCGTCATTCTCGGTCACACCTTCATCAAAGTGAATTCCGAAGTAATTCATCGATGACAGCACCAGTTCAACCGCACCCTCAACCTCACGCTTTGCATCAGTGTCCTCAACCCTGAGATAGAATACTCCGCCGCTCTGGTGAGCAAGACGTTCGCCGATGATTGCATTATACAGATTTCCCAAATGAACGAAACCCGTCGGACTCGGTCCTATACGGGTAACCTTTGCGCCCTCGGGCAGGTCGCGCTCGGGATACAGTTCTTCATAATATTCAGGTGTTTTGTCAATATGCGGAAAAAGAAGCTCCGCCAGTTTATTGTTATCCATTACTTATCCTCCGGTAAATTATTCTAAAATTCACATAGCTATTACTATTATAACATTATCATTTAATTTTACACTTTTTTTGTCAAAAAGTCAAGCATCGGCGGCGTTTAATACAAAAAAATCAGAGGACGCGGTAAATAACCCACGTCCTCTGATAAAATTTTAGAATAATCCCGGAATATTCAGTCCGCCGGTTATTGAGCCGAGCTGTGACGTGCTGTCTTCCTCAATTTGGCGTAAGCCCTCGTTTACCGCCGCGATAATTAAATCCTGAAGCATCTCTACGTCATCCGCGTCAACAACCTCGGGCGAAATCGTTACCTCTTTAAGCTCACGTTTTCCGTCAAATACCACCTTTACCGCTCCGCCGCCGGAAGCCGATTCATATGTTTTATTTTCAAGCTCCTCCTGCATCTTCATCATCTGCTCCTGCATTTTCTGAGCCTGCTTAATCATATGATTCATATTTGCTCCGCCGCCCATTCCGCGCGGAAATCCACCCTTTGCCATCTTAAATCATTTCCTTTCTGTTAATATCTTAAAAATAATTATTTTACGGTAGAATTACCGAATTTTCTGCTATCTCTAAGGCATAATCACCATTTCTCAAAATATCCGCAAGTTCAAAAGAATCCCTCGGCATCACCTTCGTCCTGAGTGCGGCCATTCCCTCGCCGCCGTCATGGTGAAAGTCAGACCCCGCCGTCATAATTTTAATATTATTGTCCTTAGCAAACTTCACCGTCTTACCTATTCTCGAATTATGACCGTTGTGCATATTAAAGGTCTCTATTCCGTCAACATACATAGGGTCAATATCCTCCATATTATCTCTGAATCGGTGCGCCTGAATAAGCAATACACCTTTAAGCCTGTCCGAATTCCGGAATTCGGCGATTCCGTAAGGAAGCCTGTCATAAATTTCAAGCAATGTGTCCTTGTCTATCCCATACGCAAGATAGTCATTCACGTTTTCGGAGAATCTTAGCTCTGCCCCCAAAATCACATTGACGCCGTACTTTTTTCCCGCTTCTTCAGCGGCATAAAAGTCGCTCATATACCATTCTACAAACTCCTCTGCCGTCGGCTCTTTTGAAAAGCGTTCAAATCTGTACTGATAGGTAAAATGATTGGTTATCGCAATAGCGTTATAGCCTATTTTCGCATAGCGTCTGATTACCTCGTCGGGGGCAAAGTCCCCGCACGCACTAACCGGTGACGTGTGTGCATGAAGCTCTGTTCTGAACTTATACTTTTCCAAAATAAACTTTTTCAACTGACTTGACTCTGTTTCCACAATTCGTCATCTCCTAAATTATATCTATTTTATCACCGAATATCTCTTTTTTTGCCGCTAAATCGTTTATTGAGGGCGAAGCCTCACCCTCCGCCGGGCGGTCTGTCCTCTCGCCCTTGACATATACTTTTGTCCTAAGGGGCGTCCCCGATACACGGCTAAACAGCTTAGAAAGATATTCAATTCCTTTCGGTGTGCCGATTCGGTTATAAGCGACCTTCCCCGCGACTTCAATTTCAATTATATCGCCCTTAACCCGGGCATCGGCGTTATATAAAAACGCATAAAGCGACTTGCTTTCCTTTTTTATCTCGTTTAAGGCGTCAGCCCAGAATACACACTCCTCGCCCTCGGACGTATCTTCCGTTTCGACCGCCGCAGGCTTAGTTTCCTCAGTCTTTGTTTTATCCTGTGCTCCCTGCGGCAATTTTCCGGAACTTTCAGCCGGCTGTTTAAAATAGGTTGTTCCGCTTTGAAGATTTGCAACAGCGGTTTCAAGCTTTTCGATCCTCGCGAGCAGGGCGTCGGTATCCGTGCTATAGCTTGGGTTACATAGCTTAACCATTGCCGTCTCAACGGCAATCTTCGGCTTCGACAGCCACTTCGCCTGAGACAGGCTATCGCTCAGCGCCTTTATTGAATATAAAATTCTCTCCGCCGAAAGCTTTTCAGCCTGAGCAGAATATTTTTGAGCCGCCTGTTCAGTCTTTTCAAGCATCGACGCAGGGCTATCCGTTGTCTTGCAAATCAGCAAGCACCTAAAATGCTCAATCAGATTTTCTAAGAGGAATTGTGCCTCCTTGCCCGCATTTAAAACCTCGCCGGCAGTCATCAGCGCATCTTTGGCATTATTTTCGGCAACCGCCGAAACTATGTCAAAAAGTTTTTCGCTTCCGATAATTCCGGTAATCTCACCCACTCGCCGGGTCGTAAGCTTTTCATCTCCGAAAGCCGCACAGCGGTCGAGCGTGCTTATCGCGTCTCTCATCGAACCGTCGCCAATCTCGGCTATCAACTCAACCGCATCGGGGGTAATATCGATTTTTTCGGCTTCTGTTATCCTGGTGAGTCTTTTTACTATATCATCGACACCTATCCGCCTGAAATCAAAGCGCTGACACCTTGAAAGCACTGTCGGCGGAATCTTATTCGGATCGGTTGTCGCCAAAATAAATATCGTATGCGCGGGCGGCTCTTCAAGCGTTTTAAGCAGGGCGTTAAACGCCTCTGTCGTAAGCATATGAACCTCATCGATTATATAAACCTTATACTTACATCCGACCGGAGTATATATAACCTCCTCACGGATTTCGCGGATGCTTTCAACGCCGCGGTTACTCGCCGCGTCCATCTCGTATACATCGAGAATTGTTCCGTTTAAAATACCTCTGCAGGTCGGGCATTCGTTACAGGGCTCACCGTCTGTCGGGTTCTCACAGTTCACCGCTCGTGAGAAAATCTTTGCCGTTGAGGTCTTTCCCGTTCCCCTCGTACCGCAGAACAGGTAGGCATGAGCGATTCTTCCGCTTGAAACAGCACCGCGAAGAGTGTCGGAAACGTGTTCCTGCCCGACTAAATCCTCAAACCTCATCGGTCTCCATTTTCTGTATAAAGCCTGATACCCGGACATATTAATTCCCGCCTTTAAGTACATATTTTCACATAAAAAAGTCATGTGCTTGCCGTCGAAACAGTTCTACCCGCGTTACTTGTACAGTTAACTCAGGTCTGGCTGCCCTACGGCACATCGAAATAACCGCTTATCGCTGCTGCGTTCCCGCCCTGACGAGGTTCACGGGTTCCGATTGCGTAAGACCAGACCGTCAACGCCACTTATACAAGGGCAGACCGGACATCTCTATCCCTAAGGCAAGTTTTCATCCCCTCTGTAGCGGATTGAGGGTTACAAGGCACCGCTAACACCCCGATTTAACATGACTGAATTATTATATCACAATTTTTTGTTATCGTCAACCGATTTTTTAAAAGATTTTGCCGAAAACTAATTTCTGCATCGATTGACAAGCGGCGCTCAATGTGTTATAATGTATAAAAGAATAATTATGTTTGGAGGTCAGTTATATGAAACACGTTAAGACAATCGAAACACGTAACCTTTGCGAAAGCGCAAAGAACGGCGGCTGCGGCGAGTGTCAGACTTCATGCCAGTCGGCTTGCAAGACAAGCTGTGGTATTGCAAATCAGGCTTGTGAAAATAAAGAAAGCAAATAATAAGCTGTCAAAAAAACATAATGCCACCCTAATAATACCGCCATCGAATAAGGCGGCTTTGGGGCGGCATTTTTATCGTGAGGAGATTTCATATGATTCATCAATATAAATTCGGCGAATATAATATAGTTATCGATGTCTGTTCCGGGGCGCTTCATATAGTTGATGACCCTACATATGACATTATTTCTATGTTTGAAGCATCAAACCGCGATACGGTTATCTCCAAAACCGCGGAAAAGTATAAAGATATTTCTCTTGATGAGATTGAAGAATGTTATGCTCAGGTTGCCGGGCTTAAAGAATCGGGTAAGCTTTTTACAGAGGATACATTTGAGCCGATGGCGGGTACTCTTAAGGCAAAAACCTCGGGCGTTGTCAAGGCGCTTTGCCTGCATATCGCCCACACCTGTAATCTTAATTGTTCATACTGCTTCGCGAGCCAGGGTAAGTATCACGGGGAGCGTGCCCTTATGAGCTTTGATGTTGGAAAGCGGGCGCTTGACTTTCTTATCGAAAACTCGGGGACGCGGCGCAATCTTGAGGTGGACTTCTTCGGCGGCGAGCCGCTTATGAATTTTGACGTGGTAAAGAAGCTTGTCGAATATGCTCGAAGTATCGAAAAGGAAAAGAACAAAAACTTTCGCTTTACTCTGACGACAAACGGCGTTCTTGTCGACAAAGACGTGATTGATTTTGCAAACCGCGAGATGAGTAATGTTGTATTAAGCCTCGACGGCCGAAAAGAAGTTCACGACCGCTATAGAGTTGATTATTCTGGTAACGGAAGCTGGAATAAAATCGTGCCTAAGTTTCAGGAATTTGTCAAGGCACGCGGCGGAAAAAATTATTATATGCGCGGAACCTTTACTCACGCAAACCCCGACTTTCTCGAGGACATAAAAACTATGCTTGACCTCGGCTTTACCGAGCTGAGTATGGAACCGGTTGTGGCGGCGGAGGGCGACCCCGCAGCTTTAACCGAAGCGGACAAGCCTATCGTTCTTAAACAATACGAAGAGCTTGCAAGGCTTATGCTAAAGCGCGATAAGGAGGGGCGGCCATTCACCTTCTATCACTATATGATTGATTTAAAAGGCGGCCCGTGTATTTATAAGCGAATTTCCGGCTGCGGCTCGGGAACCGAATATATGGCGGTCACCCCATGGGGGGATTTATACCCCTGTCACCAGTTTGTCGGCGACGAAAAATTCAAGCTCGGCGATATATGGAAGGGCGTTGACAACACCGCCGTTCAAAACGAATTTGCCTCATGTAACGTATACGCAAGAGAGGATTGCCGCGACTGTTGGGCAAAGCTCTATTGCTCGGGCGGCTGTGCCGCAAACGCATATCACTCAACCGGCTCTGTCAGAGGTATCTATAAGTATGGATGCGACCTCTTCCGCAAAAGAATGGAATGTGCGATAGCTGTTGCTGTCGCAAGAGAGCTGGGTGACGCGGAATGAATACCCCTATATGCGATTTTGTAAAAAACTATTCAAAAGCTCATCCGACGCGCCTTCATATGCCCGGGCACAAGGGTATTCCGCTTTTGGGCTTTGAGCCGCTTGATATAACCGAGATAGACGGCGCCGATGAGCTTTTCACGCCGGCCGGAATCATTTCCGAAAGCGAAACGTGCGCGTCCGAAATATTCGGCGCGCACACTTTATATTCCGCGGCGGGTTCTACCCTTTGTATTCAGACAATGCTTCAGCTCTTGGCATCATACGCCGTATCAAGAGGCGAAAGGCCGCGAATTCTCGCCGCCAGGAACGCCCACAGGGCGTTCATAAACACCTGTGCCCTCCTCGATATAGATATTGATTGGCTCTTCCCGGCAAGCGGCACATATCATAGCTGCATAATTACCCCCGACGAGGTTGAAGCCGCCGTATCGGCCTGCCGCCCAACCGCGGTATATCTGACAAGTCCCGACTATACGGGATGTATCACCGATATAGCCGGCATAGCCAAAGTATGCCACAGGAACGAAATTCTTCTTGCGGTCGACAATGCGCACGGCGCATACCTCAAATTTCTTCAGGAATCACTTCATCCAATCGACCTCGGCGCCGATATATGTTGTGACTCGGCACACAAAACACTTCCCGTTATTACCGGAGGTGCATATCTTCACATTTCACACAACGCCCCAAAGCTGCTCGCACAGCGAGCAAAGGCTGCGATGTCTCTGTTTGGTTCAAGCAGTCCGTCATATCTCATATTACAATCACTTGACGCGGTAAACGGATATATCGATAAATATAAAACCGCTCTCGCCGATTTTATACCCAAAGCCAAACGGCTGAAATTAATTATTGAAGAACACGGAATCGAAACCTTTGGCGATGAACCGCTTAAAATCACGATTAAGCCGAAATGCTTCGGCTATACGGGTATTGAAATTGCAAAGCTTCTAATGTCAAACGGTATCTACCCCGAGTTTTATGACCCCGATTTCGTTGTACTTATGCTTTCACCGCAAAACAGCGAATCCGACCTCAAAAAGACGGGTGATACCCTATGTTCACTCACACAAAGAGCCGGTATTAAAACCTTTCCTCCGCCCGTTCCGAAGCCGAAATGTATTCTTTCTCCGAAAGATGTTATTTTTAGAGAAACAGAGGTTATTCCGATAGATGAATGTCTCGGCCGCGTCTGCGCCTTGTCGGTAATAAGCTGTCCTCCTGCGATTCCTCTCGCAGTCTGCGGCGAGGTAATAGACTCCTCGATTCTCGAAAGCCTTAGGTATTATGGCATAACAAAATGTACGGTTTGTAAGGGGCTTTAAAAAACCGCAGACTGTCATATGTAAACCAAACCAAAAGTACAACATTTTGGGGTTTGGTTTACATATTCCGTACGCTTTTTACAACCCCTTGTATCAATTTTTAAAACCATATCGACTAATTTTTTAGTGTGACAAATACATTAAATACACCATCCGAATCATCAATGGTTAAAAATCCATGGTTCTTTTTGACTATTGCGCCAACGCTTTTAATTCCGAGGCCTGAGCCCTGACGCTTGGTGGTGGCATATGAGCCGTCTCCATTTTTCATAAGCTGACCGTCATAATCATTTTTCATATTCAACGAAAGCTGTCGGTTAAACGGCTTCATCGAAACATCTATATAAGTTTTCGCAGCTTCAAAGCTGTTTTCCAAAAGATTTGATAACAGCACGCAAAGCTCAATCTCATCGCACGCAAGTTTTTCCGGCATACTGACCTCAGCCGAGAAATTTATATTTTTTTCACAGGCCTTTGTGCTATACTCGGTCAAAACCGCATTTACAAGCGCATTTTCAGAAAACGCAGTATGAGAATTCGTCTTTATCTCACTAAGTTCTTTATTTAAAAATGACTTAGCGCCGGCAATATCACCGTTTTCGAGATAACTCAATAAAATCGTATTCCTGTGTCTTGCATCATGCCGGAATATTCTCTCCTCTTCCTCTTTTCGGAGATAAAATTCATACTGCTTTTTTTGCATAGCAATCTGACCTTTCATACTTTGAGCAAGTTTTTCTCTCTCCATTGAATCATAGGACGTTTTCAGAGTGTAGAATATCAAAATATAGACCAGAAGCATTAATATATGTATCGTTAGTAAAACAGAATAGTTTCGCGTCAATCCGTGAAAATCCGCAAAATAATAATTCACCAGACAAATAAGCACCGTAAAAAACATAGGAATAAACGAAAATATCCACCAATTCACTTTTAGATTTTCCATAATATCTCTATGCTTTATTCTGAGACATTAATTGTATAAAACAAAATAACCGCAGAAGAGTACAAACCTCAGCACGGTCAAATAATAATAATTTTTTACAGTATAGTCGTTTATAAATGCCGAAAAGTTTGATATTATATCATAAATATTAATCCATAGCCAAAAATTAAAAACTGTCTGAGATATTTTGTCTTTTGTAATAGCGAGAATAAGTATAAAATATGGGATTCCTATAGTAAAGAATATTGAATTTCTCAGCGCAAGCTCACCGTAGTATACGATAATATAAGAATTCACCGCAAGACAAAAAAACGCAACCGCCGCAAAGCATCCGTAAGCGCGCTTTTCCGTCAGCCGATAATTCATCATTGAATAACCGTCAAGCGTACATATAAAAAGAATAACAAATAAAGGAACAACATTTTTCAGAGTGTTCATCACGCATCCTCCGAAGCAAAAACATAGTCAAAGTAGGCTTTTTTTGCACTTTGAAGATATGCTCTTGAGATTTTTACAGTCTTTCCGCCCGTAAGATGAAAGTTCTCGCCGTCAATGCTGTCAATATGCTCTATATTGACTATATAGCTTTTATGACAGCGACAAAACCCATAAGGAATCAGAAATTTCTCGTAATCGGTGAGCTTTCCGACAATCTGTATCTCCCGATTCTCCGACAATGTAAAGATAACTTTTCTGAGATTACTTTCAACGCATTGTATATTCGACAAAAGAATCTTTGTCTCGATTCCCGAATAATTGATTTTAATATACCTGTTCTCTTTCCTCATCGAGAACAGGCGCTTTATGCACGCCCTAATCACATCCTCGCGAATCGGTTTTAAAATGTAGTCAAAGGCAAGAACGCGATAACTTGCCACACCGAATTCTTCACTTGTCGACACAAAAACAACCGGCGTTACGGTATCGGTCTTTCGTATTTCGGCGGCGGTATCTATGCCGCTTATTTCAGGCATTATTATATCTAAAAAAATTAGGTCAAAATGACATTCTGAATGACTTTTTACTAAATATTTCCCATTATTAAACTCGCTTATCGAAGCGTCTTCAATAACTTTTTTAACAGCCTCTTTTATTTTTTGCCTTTCGGTCTTCATATCATCACATATTGCAATTCTCATAACCATAAATTCCTTTTTAACGGTTTATATTTTGGTATCATAAGCGAAATTTTTTATGTCTTGTATAAAGCCTATTATTCATTAACCGCTACAAATATTTTTCCTTCACCGTTAGTTAAACGTCTGATATAATCAAACTCATCGCGAAGCGGGGTTTCAAATTCCATTCCGGCAAGTTTGACCTGTTCTCCGCCTATATGATTATCAGACCCTGCCGTCATGATAAACCCATACGTCTCGGCATACAACCGCGCCATCTTATTTTCACGTTCCGTTCTGTTTGCGTTAATAACCTCAACGCCGTCGACACAATCCGGATAAAGCCGAATATGATCTATATACGACGCTTCTCTGAAAGGATGCGCCTGTATCACAAAACCGCCGCTCTGTCTGATAAACTTAAGCTGTGACCTCTTATCCATCTCCATTATCCTGGGATTTTTTAAAAACCATTCTTTATCAAGACCATATATTAAAAAGTCCGTACCTCCATAAGAGGATTCAATTCCCGGAAATACCTTAATCCCGATTTCTTTACCAATTTCAGCGCCTTTTTCATAATCAGAAAAATAAAATTCTATTTTTTCGGCATACGGTTTTCCGTAATCAATATTAATATTTCCGTCAAGAAAATGGTTTGTTATAAAAATACCGTCATAACCCATCCCCTTATAAAAATTCACGGTGTCTTGAACCGTTGCCGCACCGCAGCGGCTAACCGGAGCCGTATGAAGATGTGTCTCATACCTGTACAAAAGAATCAATCCCCTCTATATTTATAATAAGCAGGGCACAAACATCCTGCATTTCTCACATATTACAAAAAAGCACACCGAAGTGTGCTTTTGTGGCTCTCGTGTACGAAATAGATGACAAGCTTCATATAGATTAAAAAGAAATATTCTGTATTAATTTTTCAGCAATTCTAAACGAAAGTTTATTTTTAGTTTTTGGATGAATATTATCATTTTCACACACATCAGAAGAAACAACAGTATATACACTATCCACAACATCTTGAATTTTTAATTGTGCGTCCTGGATTAGCGACCATGCTTCATCTGTTCTTTCTATATAATCGGCAAGCTGAATAATCACAAATGGAAGTTGTAAATTATCAAAACTTTCTCTCCAAATTCTTATCAATTCCTTCAGCTCGTCAAAATACACTTTTCCTTCAGCTATAGATGTATCACTTTCACCCTGATACCAAACAATTGCTGAGAGCGAAAACGGTTTAATCTGCGACAACGCATACTCGTATAACACTCCGTCACTATTCCATTTTTTATACTCTTCATATGTATGGTCACAATGCTTGTCTTCAATGGGAATATTTATACCTATTTTATTAAAAGCTCCTTCAGGCACCCAACTTTCAATAATAGATGCTCCCTGATAGCAGGCTATTATTCCCACAGCTATATTTTTAGATTCAAAAATTGCTTTAGAAGTAAAATATGCAATAGCAGACCACTCTTTAATTTGTTCTTCTTTACAAACTACCCAACCATCTTTTGACTTAAAAAAATCAGTATCTTCAATTCGATCTGTCGAAAACAATCTAATCATATAATTCGATTTAAGCTCTTCAAGCGGTGTTTCCGTTTCTTTCATTTTAAACTGCATATTCGACTGACCTGAAAACAAATAAACCTCTCCGACAAATATATCTTCAAGTACAATGGTTTCATTTTCAAAAACCGCTTTTAAAGTATATGGTCCACCATATCCCATCGAAGGTAATTCAAGATACCATTTATCATCTTCTGAAACCAAGCTCTTTGTTATACCTGCAAAATTGACTTGAACAGTTCCTCGACCTTCACCATATATCCTTATAGGTTTGTTGGCCGCCAACACCATATGTGATGTAAAAATTTTATTTAAATTCATTTTTCATCCACCTCACATCGTACCTCTTCATACTTCACTATTATTTTTACTTCCAAAAATCGACGCCTCTTTAGTAAGTATAGCTACTCTCATTATTTGATTAAGAATTAATTGACAGTACTATATCACACATAGGGTATATTTTCAAGCTTTTTTATAATTTTTATAAAATTATTTCAACATTGGGAAATCTGTCCTAATCCATATATTATTCTGTTGTCTCCCGTTCAAGTCCTGTGCAAACGGTGGTGGCATCTACTGTTTACTTCCCTCTCGGATTTCTTCAAAAATGCTCAAAAACCGCGTAAAAATGGGACAATTTAGATGGCATCTAAATTGTCCACGATTTCTGGTGGACCTTCAGGGACTCGAACCCCGGACCAACCGGTTATGAGCCGGTTGCTCTAACCAACTGAGCTAAAGGTCCAAAAATAAAATATGTTGACAAGCAGCAGCCATAGACTGCTGCTTGTATAATGGTGACTCCGAGGGGAATCGAACCCCTGTTACCGCCGTGAAAGGGCGGTGTCTTGACCGCTTGACCACGGAGCCGT
>CADBUP010000127.1 GCA_902797885.1 uncultured Ruminococcus sp. | reverse complement strand
GTATGCTCCCATAGGTACATTGAAAAGTCCTTTTTTATTCACTCGATAAAGTCCGTTAAAACAGGTTTTATTCAAAAATATCATCAATGCCGCTTTCTCAATATTGATATTTTCATCGCCGTTTACTTTTAAATCATTGAAACGCTCACGCTTATTTATATAATACTTTTTGCGTTCATCGGTATCTAACGGAACAAAATCATTCTGCAAGTGTAGCAGTATTTCTATCAAAGCATCAATACTATCCCGAATAATACGATAGGTATTAATAAGCTCGGCATTTATGTCGCTGATATATATTTCTTTCAAATCGTATTTACTTAAAACATCAAAAAGCACAGCCCCGCCGCCTGCAAAAGGCTCTGCGTATTTTGTTATATTGCCGTCCTCAAATGGGTAATACTTTTCAATCTCTTTCAAAAGCTGACCTTTTCCGCCTGCCCATTTCAAAAACGGTTTTACAATGTTTGAATCTATACTGGCATACCTTGTGCTTCTGGCATCAATAGGCTTTTTTGCATTTGAAGGCATTACCCACATATTGCCTATCATTTCTGCATTTGCTATTCTGTTCTCCGAGCAAAGAACAGCCACTCGCCTTTGTGAGATTCCCCATTTATCAGCTGCTTCTCTTGCAGACATAATTTCCATATGAATACACTCCTTATTTGATAACACATATATTATATTCTAAAACTCGAATAAAAGCAATACCATTCTGCATTTTTCTCTGTTTTATACGAATAATTTATAATATTTTAGTCAAGATACCGTTAAGTATCTCTGCCATAACTTCTAACACATTGCCATATATCATTCATCAACTTTGCTGCTTCATTTATTTTGTCGTTTGAAATATGCCATTCACTATTTGCTATATGTGCAATCTGATTTATATTTCCTCCGATATGATTTAATTCCTTGTATATACGCAGCAGTTCTTCCGTTTTGAGTGGCTGAATTTGATAACCCATAATAAGTTTCTTTATTACTGCAGTCATTGTCAGTCCTGATTCTTTTGATAGTTTTTTTAGTTTTTTCTTTACATCGTCATCAACATAAAAATTCAGCTTATTTGTATTTGATCTCATATGTTTTCTCTCCTTTCAAACCGGGGTATTAGGGGCAGAGCCACGAACAAGTGGGCATTTGGGAGTACAAATGCCGTGCTTGCTATTACAATAGCTCTGCATCCAATTATAAACCCTATCTGATTGCATAAATCAGCCTCTGATTTATGACCTCCTCCGCACAAGCCTTTGCATTGTTCATATGTCCGACCCATTCCATTTGGTGTGTAGCCTTATCGGGTGCAGTTTTTTCCGCATTTTTGATAAAGCAATCCATAATTTTCTGTGCCTTGACATCAACATCGTGTAAATGCTTATGCAACTTACCGCTAATCATTAAAGCTGTATATTCACTTTTCTTGTATTCCTTAAGATACTGCCGTCTTGCCCTGCCATATCTGCCGATTTTATAATTACCGTTAGGGGATTCCAAGTTCGGAAGATAATAATCTCCCACTTTTGTATATGTACCGCCGTTCTTTTCAAATAATGATTTCATTGTAATTCCTCCTCAAAAGCTGTATGTTTGTCTAAATAACCGTTCTATATATGCGTCATAGTCTATAAGCGTTCTGAAAATACAACCTGCAAGATATGCCGTTTCAGATTTTACATCTTTGGCAGCTCTGTAACATTCCATAGCTCTGTCCAAAATTTCCGGCATCATTTCATAAAGTAATTTGGACCGTATATCTTGATTTGTGTAGGTCACCCCGTTGACAGTTATATTAGGTTTGTTCCAAAGAAGCTCCATAGCTTTCCTTGCAAGCTGTTTTTCGGTTTCTGTTGAAAATTCCTTATCTCTTTCGGGATGAAAATAACATTCATCAAGATAATAAGTGAATTTTTCTGTTCCTAAATCCACAACCTCACCTTCTTGTTGTAGTGGTTTTTGATAAATGAGTATTGTTAAATGGTTATTGATATATTTATTTCCCGTCTTTATCGGATAGGCGGTGAGTGTTTAATACGGAGGGAGTGCCTCCGTATTATATAGGCAGTGGCTCTATATGGTATAGGTTACTTGTCTGATGATTCTTGTCATTTGCGGTTTTTCGATACCGCATTTCTTTTGTGATAAATCCCTTTTCTTCCAAAGAAGCCGTTACCTTTCTCACCTGTGATATGCTTATGTTGCAATCCGCTGCGATTTTAGCCGCTGACGGATAACAAGTTCCTGTCTTTCTATCGGCTTTCATCACAAGATACGCATACACAATAAACTCATACGCCGATAATCCGCATTTAAATATATCATTTTGCATTGTAAAGAAATTACCATTCACAAATACCCACCTTTCTAATTTAAGTTATCGTTTTGAAGTCATCGGCTGATAATTTTTCGTTATCAGCCATAACCTCCTGTAATTGTTTCAAAAGTGCCTTGCACTCGCATAATGTTTCCGTTTCGCATTTGGCACTTTCAAAGGCTTCGCGTAGCTTTTTTAATTCAAGAGCCAATCTGTCACTTTTGTATTTTCCAACAGAAATTTCAATGCGTTGATACAGCAGTGATTTTATAAAATACTCGCCTTTGGGTATTCCGCAAACTTTAATTCTTGCTTCAAGTGCAAGCCGTTCCTCCGGCGAAACCCGAAAGCTGATTGTTGTATTGCGAAATCTGTTTTTATCAAGTCCGCTCATTTCAAATCCTCCCGATAAACTTTCTCTAACTTGTCTGACAACGCTCTTTGTTTATTCGGATAAATATGTGCGTAAACATTCATCGTTGTTTCCACTCGCTCGTGTCCCAAACGGTCAGCAACTTCAAGCGGTGTAATACCCATTTCAAAAAGAAGTGCGCAATGCGAATGCCGAATATCGTGGATCCGAATACGCTTTACACCGCTGTTTTTAATGCCTCGCTGCATTTCGTGTTCCATAAAATATTTGGTAACCTGAAATAATCTGTCGGTATCCTCCAAGCAATATATCGAATTCATATAATCCTTAAGGTCAGCAAGCAAAAAATCGGGAACAGTTATCGTCCGTTTGCTCTTGGGTGTTTTGGGCAGTGTTATTACATCTTTTCCGTCAAGCCTCTGATATGATTTTGAAATGCTGATTGTTTTGTTTTCAAAATCTATATCAGCCGGAGTTAAAGCGAGTAATTCACCTAATCGCATACCTGTCCAAAACAGAGTCATAAACGCAGCATACGATTTCTGTTTATCCATAATACTGTCAATGAATTTATAAAACTCATCTTTTGTCCAAAATTTCATCTCATCAGCCTTGTTTTTACCCATTCCACCGGCTTTGCGGCAAGGATTATTCTGCAAGTCATAATATCGAACTGCATAATTGAATACCGCCGTAAGCTGATTGTTAATTGTTCTGAGATATGTTTGTGAATAGCCTTGCGAAATCAACTCATTCTGCCATTTACGAATATCAGCAGCGGTTATACCGTTCATTCGCCTGTTTGAGAAATACGGCAAGATTTTCAAATCTATTATGTATTTCTTATTTCTCATAGTATTCTCTCGAAGCCGAGGAGTCATATCATCATAATAGAGCTTCAAAAATTCTTGAAAATTCATATTAAAATCTGCTTGCTGTGACGCAAGAAAATTTCTGACATACTCCTCAGCCTCTCGTTTTGTAGCGAAACCGCGTTTTGTTGTTTTTCTGCGAACACCCTGCCAATCTGTATATCTGAATTGAATCAGCCACTTTCCTGTTTTCTTGTCTTTCTCCGCCTTCATAAATCAAGCCTCCTTTGCATTATAACCAAACCATCGCTTTTCAAAGTATCCTTTCGGCACTTTCCCTGCGATTACAATAAAACCGTCTTTATCAAGCTCCTTGTTTAGCTTTCTTATAATTTTATAAGCATATCCCATAGATACGCCCAACATATCCGAAAGCTCACGAGCCGTAATGTAAATTTTGTTATCCGCCATACAAATTACCTCCTTAATTTGTTGTTGCGGTGTCGCTACATTTATATTATAGCGTAGTCGCTACAATATGTCAAGGAGTAATTTTGAATTTTAATAGTTTTGTAACATTTGATGATTTTTGTTAAATGGTATAGACTTTTTTATTTTTATGTGCTATAATAATAGCGACTAAACTACAAAAGGAATGAAATATTATGACTATCGGTGAAAAAATAAAGTATTTCCGCACACGCATAGGCATAACGCAAGCAAAGTTGGCTGAGCTTTCGGGAATACACCCCGTGTCCATAAGAAAATATGAAACGAACAAAATGGTGCCGCAGGCTCCGCAAATTGACAGAATAGCGGAGGCTCTCGGCATAAGCTCTTTTGCGATTGCCGGAATTGAGAATAATATACGGCTTGAAACAGTCGGTGATTTTATGGGACTTATGATTATGCTCATAAAGACAAAAATCATATCATTAAACGGCGAAAGAGAAGAAAACGGTATGCTTAACTCCCAAACTGTCAGCGTTGAAATAAATCCGTTTATCTCAAATTTCTTCAACGCAAAAAATGACAATGCAGAGATTTCTGCAAATAAAATCATGTACTACTTAAAATCCGATAAAATATTGAGTGATATTTTGAAATGGGAGCGGATAAATCACAGATATGAAAAATGTGCCGCTGAAATTCACGGCACATCAGATAAAGAGCTTATAAATATTTTGAACAGCTTGAAAGAACAAAAAGAAGTTATTGAGCTTGAACTTCAACACTCGGATATTTCACTTAATGCAGGCGGTGGTATCTCGGTTAAAATTCCACCGATAATATAGTGTGATACCATTCTGATACTGCAATTTTGTACTCAAAATGTACTCAAAAAGCAAAAAGAAACCCCGAAAATCCGCTGTTTATGCGGACTTCGGGGATTTTTCTGTTTACTCCCACTCAATTGTGGCAGGAGGCTTTCCGGTAATATCATAAACAATACGGTTGACATTTTTAACCTCATTGACTATACGGCGGCTGGTAATATCAAGAACATCATAAGGAATTCTTGCCCACTCTCCTGTCATAAAGTCAGTCGTTGTAACCGCACGAAGTGCAACGGTATAATCATATGTTCGTTCGTCACCCATAACGCCGACCGAACGCATATTCGTAATTACCGCAAAATACTGATTAATTTCACGCTCGAGGCCGGCTTTCGCAACTTCTTCACGGAAAATCGCATCGGCATCCTTTAAAATATTCAGTCTATCCTCGGTTATTTCACCGATACATCTTATGGCAAGTCCCGGTCCGGGGAAAGGCTGCCGCCATACAAGGTTGTCCGGAATACCAAGTTCCGTTCCGAGCTTTCTGACCTCATCCTTAAATAAATTACGAAGCGGCTCTATAATTTCTTTAAAATCAACATAGTCCGGAAGTCCGCCCACATTATGGTGACTCTTTATAACTGATGCGTCACCTGTTCCGCTCTCAATGACATCAGGATAAATTGTCCCCTGAACTAAAAAATCAACCGCGCCGATTTTTTTCGCCTCTTCTTCAAAGACCCTGATAAATTCTTCACCAATTATTTTTCTCTTCTTCTCGGGATCGGAAACACCTTTAAGCTTGCCTAAAAATCTGTCGCCGCAATTTACTCTGACAAGATTTATGTCAAACTGTTTTCTGAATATTTCTTCAACCTCGTCACCCTCATTTTTTCGCAAGAGTCCATGATCCAAGAATATACAGGTGAGTTGCTTTCCAACAGCTTTGCTCAGCAAGATTGCCGCAACGCTGCTGTCAACACCGCCGGACAAAGCACAAAGAACCTTTTTATCACCTATTTTTTCCTTTGCGGAGGCAATAAAATTTTTAGCATAATCAGACATAGTCCAATCACCGCTGACACCGCATACATTATAAAGGAAATTATGAATCATCTCACTTCCGAATACTGTGTGCTTGACCTCGGGGTGAAACTGAACCCCAAAAAACTTTTTATCTAAGTTCTGAAAAGCCGCAACAGGACAGTTCTCTGTACTTGCTACAATCTCAAACCCCTCAGGAATCTTAACAATTTTATCAGTATGGCTCATAAGGCACTCGCTCTCATCGGCTATATCCTTAAAAAGCACGCTTTTCTTCATATTCAGCGGAATAACACCATACTCTCTCGAGTCTGCCTTTTCAACTCTGCCGCCGAGCATATGGCTCATCATCTGAGCGCCATAACATATCCCAATGACAGGAACCCCCAGTTCAAAAACACCTTTATCAACCATGGGTGCTTTAGGGTCATATACACTATTCGGACCGCCTGTAAAAATAATTCCTTTTGGATTATACGCTTTTATCTCATCTATGCTCTTTGAATACGGAAGAACAACACAATATACATTTGCCTCGCGCACACGGCGTGCAATAAGTTGATTATACTGACCGCCGAAATCAATTACTACAATAGTCTCATTTTGTATCACAGTAAATTCCAAAACCTTTCTGCCCACAAACAATTTCTAAACAGCTCTTATCCTGTGGGCAGGATAAGTAAATATTATTCGCCCATAAGACGCTTCATAATCTCATGATAAGCATCCTCTACACCGCCCATGTCACGGCGGAATCTGTCTTTGTCAAGCTTCTCGTTTGTTTCCGCATCCCAGAAGCGGCAAGTATCAGGCGAAATTTCATCCGCTAGAACTATTGTTCCGTCATAAGTCTTACCGAATTCAACCTTAAAATCAATCAGCTTTATACCAAGACCTAACAGATATTCTTTTAAAATATCATTAATTTTAAATGTGTATTCCGATATAGTATCAATATCCTTCTGGGTGGCAATGCCCAAAGCAAGCGCATGGTAGGTATTAATCAGCGGATCGCCGAGTTCATCATTCTTATAGCTAAACTCAAGCGTGGGACAAAGAAGTGTCTTTCCCTCTTCGACGCCATAACGCTTTGAAAAAGAACCCGCAGCAACATTTCTTACGATAACCTCAAGCGGAATAATCGTAACTTTTTTAACAAGTGTTTCACGGTCTGAAACCTGCTCGATATAATGTGTGGGAATCCCCTTAGCTTCAAGCATTCTCATAAAATGATTAGTAACCTTATTGTTAATAATACCTTTAGACGCGATTGTACCCTTCTTCTCACCGTTAAACGCAGTAGCGTCATCCTTATAGTCAACCATCAAAACCTCAGGGTCATCTGTCTTAAATACCTTCTTTGCCTTACCTTCATAAAGCTGTTCAAGTTTCTGCACGAGAAATTCCTCCTATTTTATTATATTAATAAATCTAAAAGCCGACCGATATAATAAATATCTGTCACAGACCATATTATTATTGTAGTATAAACGAGCCAAAAATGCAAGAAAATTTTTCAACCTGCACAAAAATTGTCAAACTGCACAAATAATTGTCGGGATAACGCTTCTATTCAATCATCTATTTTGATATAAAAGCAAAAAATTAATTTTTTATCCGTTATTTCGGTTAAGGTTTGGTAAATCTTTTTTGCAAAGAAAAAAATAATAACCAAATTTTCTCAAAAACACTTGAAAAAGAACGAAGAATGTGCTATATTAGCTATCGTAAATACAGAATTTTTATTTTGGGAGTATAAATAATATGAGAATTGTAGTGATAGGGGCAGGAAAGGTCGGCAAAAAAATTGCCGAACGTCTTCTTGATGAAAATCATGATATAACAGTAGTCGATAATGACCCTGTACGTCTTAACGCACTCATAGGGACACACGATATTATGTCGGTTCAGGGAAACGGCGCTATATATGATGTTCAGATAGAGGCCGGTGTCGGTAAGGCAGACGTGGTAATCGCGGCGACGCCGGATGATGAAGTTAATATGCTTTGCTGTGCTCTTGCTAAAAAAATTGGGGCAAAGCGTTGTATAGCCAGGGTTAGAAATCCCGAATACTACGGACAGCTTGATTATATGAAAGATGAGCTTGGTCTGAGTATGGTGGTTAATCCTGAATTTGCCGCCGCAAACGAGATGACAAGAGTTCTTGTTCTTCCTGCCGCGGCACAGGTAGAGGTTTTTGCAAACGGCCGAGTTGAACTTAT
>CADBUP010000126.1 GCA_902797885.1 uncultured Ruminococcus sp. | reverse complement strand
GCCGCGGTAGGCATGGCGGAATCCGGGGACGGCGTTTTAATAAAAATGAAATTTTTCGTTTATCGGAGTTTATCGACACGCTCAGGCACGGGGCACTAGCCCCGCGCCTTTTCAATTTATAACTTATTTATTGAAAGTTTTTTAATAAGCGGAATCGCCATACATCCGACTGCGTTTCCTAAAATAACGATTAAGATATACGGAACAAATTCAGCCGCATAAGCACAGCGGCTTATGAAAAAGTAAGACAAATCCGCGATACTGTGATTGAATCCGCACAGGATAAACACCATGACCGGAAGAACCACGATAAATAATCCGCCTGTGAAGTTGCCCTTTTCTGTGGACTGTTTGTTGCCCTCAACGGCGGTGAACATAAGTATTCCGCAGAATACTGCAAGTACAAAAGCACTAAGCGGCGAGTCCGCCGTTTTTGTGCCGATGAGTTCAGCCGAGTGTTCATAAATCTTTCCGCCGAGCTTGGTGAGGTTCAAGAGTCCGCCGCCTAGTGCCGAGCCGGCGATGTTCCCTAAAATAGTTAAAATAACCTCTATAATATATGACGGCGGACGCATAGCCATATAGCCCGCCTTTCCGGTATACAGGCCAAACTTAAATGTGATTATTGCAAAAAGTCCAAGGCTGAACAGAAATGCTCCGACAATTTTTGAATCAACCGACAGGCTAACCGCACAGCCGATACAAAGAAGCACGCCTGACATAATTCCGTCAGCAAAAAATGATAGATATTTGTTTTTCATACGTTTTCGATCCTTTATTTTATGTTATTGTGCCGAAACAGACAGGCTGATTCTGTCAAGGCACATCGTATCTATTATAAGGTCTAACCCGCAATATGTCAACACATAGGCGGAATTTTGTAGTCTTGCAATAATATTTTCGGTTAAGTATTGCTGTTCTATCGATAATTAACAAGGATATTAGTGCATATGCCGTTTTGTAACCCTGAGTCGGTTCATAGCTCGGTTGAGTGCCGCCTGAACATGATAATATTCCTGTATGCTCTGTTTTTGGCGAAGAAGCTCTTCGGCGCGGAGTCTCGCCTCGTTTGCACGCCGAACATCGATTTCTTCCGGGGATTCGGCTGTGTCTGCCATAACGGTGGTTTTAATAGGATTAACGGCTATAAAACCGTTGCTTATTGCCGCATAGTGCCACTCGCCGTCAACTTTATAGCGAAGCTCCCCCGCTGTCAGACAGGTGACCATAGGCTCATGCCCCGGAAGGACACCGTATTCGCCGTCCAGACCATCGAATACAAGCATTTCACATGGACCGTCATAGAACTGTCTGTCACATGAGATGATTTGAAGCTGAAAGGTCTTTGCCATTTTATATTCGCTCCCTTCTGATAAAGGATTAATTTAAAATACTAAATATTTCAAATTAATCAGCCGGCATTTGCTTTGCCTTTTCGCGAACCTCGTCGATATTTCCTGCCATAAGGAATGCGGCTTCGGGATAGTCGTCCATTTCACCGGAAATAATTGCTTCAAAGCCGTCGAGCGTTTCCGAAAGAGGAACGTATTTGCCCGGGATTCCGGTAAATGTTTCAGCAACATGAAAAGGCTGTGACAGGAATTTTTGAATTTTTCTTGCACGATAGACCGAGAGTTTATCCGCCTCATCCAGCTCATCCATACCGAGGATTGCTATGATGTCCTGTAATTCCTTGTATTTCTGTAAAAGCTCTTGAGTCTTTCTGGCTATTTCATAATGCCGTTCGCCCACAACGTCGGGTTCAAGTATACGCGATGATGATTCAAGCGGGTCAACCGCAGGATATATACCTTGTTCCACAATCTTTCGTGAAAGAACGGTTGTTGCGTCGAGATGAGCAAAAGTGATTGCCGGCGCAGGGTCGGTCAAATCATCGGCCGGCACATAGACCGCCTGAACAGAGGTAACCGAACCGTCTTTTGTCGATGTGATTCTCTCCTGAAGCTCGCCCATCTCCGTGGCGAGGGTCGGCTGATAACCAACAGCCGAGGGCATTCTTCCGAGAAGAGCCGATACCTCAGAGCCGGCTTGAACATACCTGAAAATGTTATCTATAAACAGAAGCACATTTTGTTTTTCCTTGTCACGGAAGTATTCCGCCATAGTAAGACCGGTTTGAGCAACCCTCATTCTTGAGCCGGGAGGCTCGTTCATCTGACCGAAAACAAGCGCTGT
>CADBUP010000125.1 GCA_902797885.1 uncultured Ruminococcus sp. | reverse complement strand
GCCGCGGTAGGCATGGCGGAATCCGGGGACGGCGTTTTAATAAAAATGAAATTTTTCGTTTATCGGAGTTTATCGACACGCTCAGGCGCTGCTATCAGCAGCGCCTGCCTTATTCCATTACCTTCATCTCTTTTATTACAATCGGTGTTTCGGGCTTACCGCTCTTATCGCGCGGAATTTTCAGAAAGCCGTCAACGGTTTCCATTCCTTCAATCACCTTGCCGAAGGCGGCGTATTCGCCGTCAAGAGAGGTGACGTCCGCATAACAGATGAAAAACTGGCTTGATGCCGAGTCGGGGTCGCTGCTCCTTGCCATTGACACAACGCCGCGTGTGTGCGAAAGCGTATTTTGATCAAAGCCGTTTTTGGCAAATTCGCCGTGAATCTTTTCACTGCTTCCGCCTGTTCCGTTGCCCTTGGGGTCGCCGCCTTGCGCAACAAAATTATCGATTACGCGGTGGAAGGTCAGGCCGTTATAAAACCCATCGTTTACAAGCTTGATAAAGTTCTTACAGGTCTCGGGAGCATACTGCGGTTCGGTCTGAATTATAAATGACTCTCCGCTTTCCATTGTTACCTGAACCTTTTGAGGCTGTTGATCGGCTGAACCGTTTTCTTCGTTTTTGCCCGAGCCCTTGCCGAAACAGCCGCACAGGAGTACCGAGCATAACAGAGCCGACATTAAAATTATTCCGATTTTTTTAAGCATAGTAATATTCCTTTCTTATGTATATTTGTATTATATAATATTCAGTTAAGGCCGAAATTATGCGGCGTATTATTTCAAAGTCTGTCCGCGGTATCCGGAAGAAACCGTCTCATACAAATCCTTACGATAATAATAAGAACTGAACAGAATACAGCTGAGTATATTATGTCCCAGGGGTCAGGGAGACTTCCGTAAAGAAGCGCAGCACGGTATTCTCTGACAATAACCGCGGCGGGATTAAAGCGGATTATCGGTGAGCCGCTTAAATTGTCCGAATCCCAAAAAATCGGCGTAAGCCAAAACCCGATGTTTAAAATCACGTTCAGTATATTTGAAACATCCTTAAAGCGCGCACAGGCGAGAGCCAAAATTCCGCCGAGGGTACTGACAAAAATATATGCAGTTAAAATTCCGATAGACGCGTATATGATTCCTATTTTAGAAAGTCCGTTTATGACGCACAGAACAAAAACGAGCGCAAGAAAAATAAGATGCGAAATCAGTGCGGATACGGCTCTGACCGATGGAAGGAGTCCCTTATCAAATCTCATCTTCTTAACGAGAAACGAGTAATCGCGAAAAACCGCCGTCACTCCGCGGAGACCGTCGGAAATGAAGAACCACGGGGCTATTCCCGCCGAGAGCCATAGATAATAAGGAATCCCCTGCATTTCACTACTGCCGACGGCAATCGTATACACAAACCAATATACCAAAACGGTAACCAGCGGTTCTGCCGCCGCCCAAAGCGCACCGAAGAGCGACCCTGCATATTTTGATTTAAAGTCATTAAAAGCGAGTCGTGCGGTCATTGAAAACCGCACGACATATTTGTTATTTTGCATATTTATCTCTTGACCTTAGGATTATTCCTCCGTTGATTCCGAATTTTCCGAATTCTCTGAAAGCTCCGGATTTTCCGAAATTTCCGAATTTTCAGCGTTGGTGTTTTCGTCAGTCGAAGCGTCGGCGTCCTGATCGCTGTCGCTGTCATCCTTTTGGACGCTTGCACCGCTGATAACCTTAACGCCGTCAGCAAGTCTGACAAGACGAACGCCTTTGGTTACCCTGCCGTAGGTACTGATTTCTTCGGTGTCAATACGGATGACTACACCCTCTGAGGTGATAAGAATAAGATCATCATCGGGGGTGACTATTCCCATACCCGAAACATTACCGGTTTCTTCGCTTATGCGATAGGTAAGCATACCCTTACCGCCTCTGCCCTGGCGTTTGTATTCGGAAAGGTCGGTCTTCTTGCCATAACCCTTTTCGCTTACCGTCAGAAGGGCGCCGCCGTCTTTCTCGGCACACATACCGATGATATAGTCGGTGTCTGAAAGCTTCATAGCACGGACACCGCGCGAAACACGGCCCATATTTCTGACATCCTCTTCGCTGAATCTGATAACCTTACCCTCGGCCGAGCCGACAAAGATGTCGCTGTCGCCCGATGTCATAATTACGCCGATGAGTTCATCGCCCTCATCGAGACGAATGGCAATCTTACCCGCCTTAGGTGCGTTTTCATATTCCTTGAGGTCGGTCTTTTTGATTACGCCGGCCCTGGTGCACATAATAAGGCTTCTGTTATCCTCGTACTCGCGCACGGGGATAACCGCGGTAATAGATTCCTCGGGGTCAAGCGCAATAATGTTGACGATAGGTGTGCCCTTTGCCTGTCTGCCCGCTTCGGGAATTTCGTATGCCTTTATGCGGTACATCTTACCCTTATTTGTGAAGAACATAATATGCGCATGGGTTGAGGATACAAACATTGTCTTGACGAAATCCTCTTCCTTGGTCTGAAGACCGAGAATTCCGCGGCCGCCGCGTTTCTGGCTCTTGTATGTGTCAACCGGAAGACGTTTTACATAGCCGTGATGCGTGATGGTGATTACATTGTCCTCCTCTGCGATGAGATCCTCTATATCTATGTCATCGGGAACAGGCTCGATGCCTGTCCTTCTTGAATCATTGAACTTTTCAAGGATTCCGAGAAGTTCTTTCTTGATAATGTCTAAAACCATCTTCTCATTTGCGAGAATTTCGGTCAGGTGTTTGATAAGCTCAACCAGTTCGTTATATTCCTTGTCAATCTTCTCGCGTTCCATTCCCGCAAGCCGAGCAAGGCGCATATCGAGTATTGCCTGTGCCTGTATATCGGTCAGGCCGAAGCGTGCCATCAACTTTTCCTTTGCGTCATTATAGCTGCTTCTGATAACATTGATGACCTCATCGATGTTGTCAAGCGCAATTTTTAAGCCTTCGAGGATGTGAACTCTCGCCTCGGCCTTCGCCTTGTCGAACTTGGTTCTTCTGACTATTACGCTCTCCTGGAAGTGAACATAGTGTTCGAGAACCTCTTTGAGGTTTAAGACCTTCGGGTCGGTCTGATTGACAAGCGCAAGCATAATTACGCTAAAGGTATCCTCAAGCTGTGTATATTTATATAGCTGATTTAAAACGATTTGTGCGTTTGCGCTTGATTTAAGCTCAATCACTATCCGCATACCGTCACGGTCAGACTCGTCGCGCAGGTCAGAGATTCCTTCCACTCTTTTGTCGTGGACAAGTTCTGCAATTTTTTCAATCAGACGCGACTTATTTACCATATAAGGAATCTCGGTCACAACAATGCGCTGGCGGTTTTCCTTCCAATCCTGAATCTCGGCTCTTGCGCGGATTCTCAGCTTTCCGCGGCCGGTGTGATATGCGGCGCGAATACCAGACATACCCATAATGAGACCGCCGGTCGGAAAGTCGGGGCCGGGGATATGTTCCATCAGCTCGTCAATCGTTATATCCGGGTTGTCGATAAGCGCAATGATTCCGTTTATAACCTCGCCGAGGTTGTGCGGCGGAATATTGGTCGCCATACCTACCGCGATACCGTTTGAGCCGTTTACCAACAGGTGCGGAATCCGCGACGGAAGAACAACCGGTTCCTTTCTTGTTTCGTCAAAGTTCGGCATAAAGTCAACGGTGTCTTTCTCTATATCCGTCAGCATATTAAGAGACAGCTTTGACATACGCGCCTCTGTATAACGGTAAGCAGCAGGCGGGTCGCCGTCAACCGAACCGAAGTTTCCGTGACCGTCAACGGTGGGGTATCTCATCGAAAAATCCTGCGCCATGCGGACAAGCGCGTCATATACGGACGCGTCACCGTGCGGATGGTATCTACCCAGAACGTTACCTACGGTGGTGGCACATTTTCGGTATTCTTTATCCGGGGTGAAGCCGTCCTCGTACATCGCATAGAGTATTCTTCTGTGAACAGGTTTCAGTCCGTCGCGGACATCGGGAAGGGCGCGGCCGACGATAACCGACATTGCATAATCTATATAAGATTTTTTCATCTCGCTGTTAAGCTCAACGGGAATAATTTTAAGCTTGCTTTCGTCAAAAATTCCTTCAGGCATAGTTTTATCTCCTATCAGTAGTATATTGTCAAGGCCGGTTTTTCAGCCTTGCTTGTTTTTATCCATCCTTTTTATATTCGCCATAAATTCTAAATATCCTTTTTTAAGAGCAAAATCGCGTCAAATTTTTTATTTTGCATCCTTTTTTACTGTGTCGGCACCCTTTTTGGTTATAATCATAATAAACCCTGCGGCCGCTATCATAATCAAGGGATAGATCACAGCGGAGAGCAATCCGAATTTCAGGTTGTTGTCAAAGGCGCCAGATACTGCTCCGACAAGGCCGGGACCGACAGTACAGCCGATGTCGCCGGCGAATGCCAGAATTCCGAACATAGCGGTTCCCCCGGTCGGAATAATTCGGGCAGCATAGCTGTATGTTCCCGGCCAGAATACACCGACACAGAAGCCTGTTGCGGCGCAGCCCGCCAGCGCCACAACCGAATTGTGTGACAGAGCCGCTGTAAGGTATGTTATTACACAGAATGCGGCACAGATAATCATATATCTGACGAGGTCAAAACGCTTGACAAGGCCTGAATAAAAAGTCCTGCCTATTCCCATGAGGATTGCAAACATACACGGACCCATAAGGTCGCCCATGGTCTTTGATACGTGCAGGCCGCTTTCGGCAAATGCAGACGCCCATTGGCTCATAGCGACTTCAGACGCACCGCCGGCAATCATCATTAAAATAAGCGGCCATATAATCTTGTGGCGGAAAAGAGCTGCCATACCGCCGCCCACCGTTTCGTCGGAGGAGTTAATCGGAACCTGGGTGAAGAAAAATGCCGTTACCAGGGGAAGAACAGCCCACAGCATGGTGAGTATCCGCCAATTCCCTATCCCGAAAATATTGAAGAAAAGCGTGGACAGAAGGACTACCAGGACTGTTCCCCAACTGAAGAAGGAGTGCAGAAGCGCCATTGCCGACGCTTTATGGTCGGTCGGACATGATTCCACAAGCGGACTTACGAGAACCTCTATCAGTCCGCTTCCTATTGAATAGAAAAAGCACGCTGTCAGGATTCCGTAAAACGGACTATTAAATAAATCGGGAAGTGTTCCCAGCATAATAAACCCTGCCGCCGCCATAAGATGTGCGGCAACAACACAGACTCTTCGGCCGATTTTGTCAACAAAGCTTGTTGAAATTACATCGACAAACATTTGAATAATAAAGGTGACCGCGATAAGTATGCTTATTTGCGCAAGCGAGACGGAATAGGTGTGCTGAAATGTTATAAACAACAAAGGCACATAGTTCGCCGCAATGGCCTGTGTTATATAAGCAACATAACACGCGTGGATGGTGTGTGAATAATCATTTTTAAAACTCATAATAAACTCCATTAAATATTTTCTGTTAATTCTATTAAATCATATGCGTTTTCCCGATAATGTGTTAATTCGATATAAAACGGTTTATCCGCATATTATTAGTTCTTTGGGGGATGAGGCAAGGTTTTCTACACCGTTTCTTGTAACGGCAACCATATCCTCGATTCTGACGCCGCCGAAGCCCTCAACATAAATTCCGGGCTCACAGGTGACAATCATATTTTCACAAAGCGTAATTTCAGACGCGGGCGAGAGATTCGGAAGCTCATGTATGACAAGCCCAACGCCGTGACCGAGGGAATGGCCGAAGCACCTGCCGTACCCCGCGCCGGAGATAATATCCCGTGCAGCACGGTCGGCATCCTTGCCCTTTATGCCCGCCTTGATTGTTTCAAGGCCTTTAAGCTGGGCGGAAAGCACGGTGTTATATATATTAATCTGTTCTTCGTCGGCCTTTTCGATGATAACCGTTCTTGTCATATCCGAGCAGTAGCCCTTGTATACACAGCCGAAATCCATAGTTACAAAGTCACCGCATTCAAGCCTTTTGCCGCTTGGGATTCCGTGCGGCATACTTGATTTTATGCCCGAAACAACTATGGTATCAAACGAGGTTTTGTCAGCGCCGTGCCGCCGCATCCGATATTCAAGCTCGGCGGCGATTTCACATTCCGCCACACCCGCCTTTATCATCGGAAGAACCTCGGAAAACGCCGCGTCGCCTATGCCCTCAGCGGTTTTCATAAGTTCGATTTCGGCATTGGTCTTTATCATACGAAGCTCGGTGAGCCGTGACCCAAGACCGACAAATTCTATTCCGGAAAGCCTTTCGCGGTATACATCGTATTCAAGAACGGTCAGTTCACCGTTTTCAAAGCCGAGCTTAGTGACCGACCGGGATTTAAGCCGCGAATTGATTTCGTCACACAGCTTTCCGCCGCGGAATTCTATAACCTCGAAGTCGGGGGCCTCGTTTACAGCAGCGACAGTATACCTTGAATCCACAAATAAAAACTTAAAGCCGCTTCCTATAACACAGACGCCTTCGCCGCCGGCAAATCCGCTGAAATAACGCAGATTCGGTGCCGAGGTAATCATTACTGCGTCAACCTCTTTTAATATATCGTTAAGCTTTCTCCACATAAAAATCACCGCTCCCGTTCAATCAGATTTATATATATTTTTTTAAGCTCTTGAGCGTCCTTCGTCTGAGTCCCCGCGGATTCACAGATTATCCGCGGAGTCGCTCCGCGCTCTGCCATGATTTCGGCGATAGGTTCAAACTCGGGCTCAAACTCGGTCTCTGTGTATGTGTGATGCTTCTTTTCCCCGGCATTGGTGTATTCAATTCTGCTGTAATGAATGTGAAAACCTGCCGCCCTTTCGCTTCCGAGTTTATTTTTTATCGCGTCAAAAACCGCCTCAAAATCGGATTTATCTTTGAGCCCGCCGAGAGTCATCGCATTAATGTGGCCGAAGTCCATAGTCGGAATCAGCCTTTCATCTATCTGACAGAGCTTTATAACCTCGTCGACACTTCCGAGCTGTTTTACCTTTCCCATTGTCTCCGGGCAGATATGAATATCTCCAAAGCCATGTTCATCGGCGGCGGAGATTGCTGCTCTCAGCGTGTCTGAGGCGAGAGACAGCGCTTCGCGGCGGGTAATGCTTCCGCACGAACCTGAATGCACAACAATTCTGTCGGCGTTCATACACCTTGCGGCATGAAGCGTCCGCAGGATATATTCCACGCTGTTTTTTCGTTTCTGTTCATCGGTCGAGGATAAGCTTATATAATAAGGGGCGTGAATCGAAAGCGCAATTCCTAATTCCTCTGCTCTCTCCCCGAGAAGCCGAGCCGCATCGTCGGAAATTTTTACACCCCTGCCGCATTGATATTCAAAACAGTCAAGGTTATGCTCGCTGAGCCATTTCGGCATTTCAAGAGCGGATTTGCCTCCCGCGTCATAAAATGCTTCACAGCTTCCCGCTGTCCCGAAGCTTGCATACATATTCTATTCCTCCTACATCTTTTCCGCATTAACAAAATTTAGTGTTTGTACCTATTATAACGATTTTAAAATAAATGTCAAGTACTTATAAAAACTCCGCTCTATGCAAATAATATAACAAAATATTGCATAAGGCGGAGATTCATTGTGAAATATCAAAATTTAACTCAGCTGATAAACAAAAGTCATAGCTGCCGAGAGTTTTTTATGTCGCTTCCCATTGACCTTCAGATAGAGCTTCATAAATACGGCGAATATATCGGAACGGCAGAGTCTTTAAGAAGAACAGCGGCCGAAATGCGCGATATTATGCGTCTTAAAAAGCTTTAGCCTATTTTTCGATTTCGGCTTTAACAAATGTATAGCCGGCTCTTTCAACAGTCTTTCTTAATGATTCATTGTCTATCGGATGCTTTGACAGAACCTCGGCGAGGTTCTTCTTTAGGTTTACCTTTGCATAGCATCCGTCAATATTATTAAAAGCATTTTCGACCCTCATTTTACAGTGAGAACAGGTCATACCGTCTATGTGGACAATAGCCATATACGGATAGTGAGATGTGTTTGTATCATCGGGCTTAATGCGTATATCACCGCCACCGCCGCCGCAGCAGCCGCCTTTGAGCTTCTTAGCATAGCTGAATATCGCATATGCACATATAATCGCGATAACAATACAAATTATAACAGTAGACATAATGCATTTCTCCTTCTATAATATAGTTAGTCATATCTAACTATATTATAGAACTTTCGGATTCGTTTGTCAAGGGGAATTGCAAGAATATTTGAAGCTGTCGGGCTTGTAAATAACCGCCGGCGGTTTTATGCGAGTTATTATCGGTTCTGTTTAACGGTTGTTGCGGCAGCGGCGGCGTACACGCGATACGCGCCCGCTTTCAGAAGTTCGGCGGCGCATTCTTCGAGGGTTGCGCCGGTTGTATAAACATCGTCAATGACCAATATTGTCTTTCCGCGGACTGTGTCGGGGCGTCTGACCGCAAACTTTCCCTTTACGTTTAAAAGTCTTTCATCGGGATGGAGTTCGCTCTGTTTTCTCAGTTTTTCGGTCTGATATAGGACATTATTTTTGAAGGGGATACCTATTCTGAGCGCAACTTCTCTTGCTAAACACGCCGCATGGTCGAAAATTTCTTCTCTGTGATTCTTTTTTCGCGGCGGTGCAGACACCACAAAATCGAATTCTACTCCTCCGAAATCATATTTTATCATTTCGGCTACATATAATGACAATGTTTTCGCATAAAGTGCGTTATACTCTTTCTTGAGGGCGATAACAGCAGATTTTGCATTGTCGATATACACGAAGGCAGAGGTTATCCCTTTAGCATAATTCCGACGGACCGAACATCCTTCACAAAGACCGTCCGCCGAATCGGCTATTGGCTTACCACAGCGCCTGCACCTGATATATTTTCTGCAAAACGGCAGAGTGTTTGCGCATTCGGGACACGTTCCGGTCTTGTTTCCCGGTTCGAGCCGCCTGCCGCAGAATATGCATTTTGGCGGATACAAAAGATTCAGCAAAATATTCCTGAGTTTTTTCAAAAAATGTCACTTCCCGATAGGCGCCGACATATTCCGCGCCTACAAATCGGATTCAGTATATCACACAAAATCGAAAATTTCAACCGCCTTTGATTCGAAATCGGAATATTTTTATGCCGTTTTTCATAAGCTATAAATAACTCTATATTAACTCTAACTTATTTATATGTTATTATTTGTCGCATTTTTGTGCATTTTTTCTAAATGGTGTTATGCGTTTTATGAATGTTGACTAACGAAAATGTTGGACAGTTTAAGCAAAGTATGATATAATATATGTATAAAATGTATGGGTTTTATATATCTGATTTTGATGAAAACTTAATTATTTTAACAAAATTCACACACACATTTAACGGAGGACATTCAAATGAAAAAAATTGAAAGAACTACAGCTGAGGCTAACCGTTTTTTAATCGATGACGCCCCTATGTATCTTTTCAATAACGGTACGAACTACGAAAGCTACCGGATGCTCGGCGCTCACAAGGTAAAAGACGACAAGGGCGTCAGCGGCTATCGCTTCGCTGTTTGGGCGCCCAATGCGAAATCCGTGTCCGTTGTCTGCGACGGAAACGGTTGGGACAGAAATCTGGGACGAATGTCCAAACACGTTTCATCGGGTATCTGGGAACTGTTTATCCCCGGTATCACAGAAGGTCAGAACTATAAATACAGTATCGAGTCCTATGACGGGAAGATAGTTATGAAGTCTGACCCATATGCCTTTTACTCTGAGGTTCGTCCGGCTACGGCTTCGGTTACGACCGACATTTCATATGACTGGGGGGACGCGAAATGGCTTGAAATGCGCGCGAAGACTGAGCCGTATGACAAACCCATAAATATCTATGAGATGCACTTCGGTTCATGGAAGCGTAAGGATGACGGAAGTAACTATTCATACACCGAAATGATTGACGAGCTTATCCCCTATGTTAAGTCGATGGGTTATACCCATATAGAGCTTATGCCGATATGCGAGTATCCGTTTGACGGAAGCTGGGGATATCAGGTCACCGGCTATTACTCGGTAAACAGCCGCTATGGCGCGCCGACTGAGCTTAAAGCATTTATTGACAGCTGTCACAGGAACGGAATCGGTGTAATTATGGATTGGGTTCCCGCACACTTCCCCAAGGACGAACACGGACTCGCCATGTTTGACGGGACGCATCTTTTTGAACATCCCGATTCACGGAGAGGTGAGCATAAAGAATGGGGCACCCTGGTGTTTGATTGGACAAAAACCGAAATTTTCTCTTTTCTCATATCTAATGCAATCTTTTGGATAGGCGAATATCATATGGATGGTCTGCGTGTTGACGCAGTTTCAAGTATGTTATATCTTGATTATAACCGCCGCGACGGAGAGTGGCTTCCCAATAAATTCGGCGGAAAGGAAAATTTAGAAGCTATTTCGTTTTTACAGAAGCTCAATTCGGCGGTTTTCGGCCGTTTTCCAAATGTTTTGATGATTGCGGAGGAATCCACCGCGTGGGGCGGCGTGACTATGCCGGCAGATGCCGGAGGTCTCGGCTTTAACTTTAAGTGGAATATGGGCTGGATGCACGATATGCTTGACTATATGCAATGCGACCCGCTTTTCAGGAAGGGAAATCACACAAAGCTCACCTTCCCGATGATGTATGCCTTTGCCGAAAATTATATTCTGGCTCTGTCACACGATGAGGTTGTTCACGGAAAGCGTTCGCTTCTTGATAAAATGTGGGGTTCATATGAGGAGAAGTTTGCTGAGCTCAGACTTTTATACGCATATATGTATTCCCACCCCGGGAAGAAGCTTTTGTTTATGGGCGGTGAATTCGGTCAGTTTGTCGAATGGCGGTATGCCGAACAGCTCGACTGGGTTCTCGATAAATACGAGCTTCACGTGAAAATGCGAAATTATTGCGCTAAGCTTAACGCTTTTTATAAAGAGCATACGGCGTTCTTTGAAATCGAGAGAGAACAGGGCGACTGGCGCGGCTTCCGCTGGCTTAACGCCGAGGACAGCGCGAACAGCGTATTGTCGTTTATGCGTATAAACGAGAAAGGCGACGAAAAGATTGCCGTTATAATAAACTTTACTCCGGTTGAGCGGAAGGGCTATACGGTTGGGGTTCCCGAGTCGGGCGAGTTTACCGTTGTTATGTCAACGGACTCAAAGGCCTTCGGCGGAGCCGGCCGCGGAACAAAAAAATGCAGGACGGTAAGAAAGCCGTTTCACGGCTTTCCGTATTCGATTACGCTTGACTTACCGCCTCTCACCGCGGTATATATGGAGTTTTTGCCTATTAAAGACAAACCTAAAGTAATATCTAAAACAGTTAAAAATTAGCTTGGAAGGAATGAACATACGTTATGAAATCAAAAGAATGTGTAGCTATGATACTCGCCGGCGGCCAGGGAAGCCGCCTGGGCGCTTTGACAAAGACGGTTGCAAAGCCCGCGGTTCCGTTCGGCGGCAAGTACAGAATTATAGACTTTCCGCTTAGTAACTGCACCCACTCGGGAATAGACACCGTCGGAGTCTTAACTCAGTATCAGCCGCTTGAACTCAACACATATATAGGAAGCGGTCAGCCATGGGATCTTGACCGTTCCAACGGCGGCGTATATGTTCTGCCGCCATATACATCGGCTGAAAAGGGCGAATGGTATAAAGGTACAGCCAATGCGATTTATCAGAATCTCAGCTTTATCGCTCAGTTCAGCCCAAAGTATGTGGTTATTCTGTCCGGCGACCATATCTATAAAATGGACTATAGCAGGATGGTGAGTCAGCATAAAATGGCAAACGCCGACGCAACCATCGCTGTTATCGAGGTTCCATGGGATGAGGCTTCGCGATTCGGTATTATGAACACCGATGAAGAGGGGAATATCACCGAGTTTGAAGAAAAACCGGATGAACCGAAAAGCAATCTGGCGTCCATGGGCGTGTATTGCTTCAGCTGGGATGTCTTAAAGAAATACCTCGCCGAGGATGAGGCGGACCCAACCTCTCAGAACGACTTCGGCAAGAACATCATCCCGAAGATGCTTGAATCGGGACTTAAATTGGTTGCTCACCGCTTCGATGGTTACTGGAAGGATGTCGGCACGATTCACAGTCTGTGGGAAGCAAATATGGAGCTTCTCAGCGACAGCGCCGGCATAGTTTTAGACGATGACAGCTGGCGTATCTACAGCAAGAATCCCATTAAGCCGCCTCACTATATTGATTCAAAGGCTAAGCTTAATAATTGTTATGTGACCGAAGGCTGTGAAGTATACGGAGAAATCGACCACTCGGTTATTTTTGAAGGCGTAACAATAGAAGAGGGCGCAAAAATCGAAGATTCTATCATCTTCCCCGGTGCGGTAATCAAGAAGAATTCGATTATCTATAAGTCGCTTATAAGCACAAATACGATAGTCGGTGAGGGCTGTACCATAGGCTCGACCGACGAAAGCGCTAACCACAGCTGGATAAATAACAAAATATGTTCGGACGACATCACGCTGATTGCTTCGGATATCACAATCGGCGACGGTGTAAAGATTGCCAGAAACTCAATGGTAATGGAAAGCATTTCCGAATAGTCCGATATTATTAATGCGAAAGGGTTGAAAATTATGAAGAACGATATGATGGGCATTATATTTGCCGAAAACCCCGAGGCGGGTATGGGCGAGCTTACGTCGGTGCGTTCGCTTGCTGCCGTTCCGTTCGGCGGAAGATACAGAATAATCGATTTTATCTTATCCAATATGGTAAACTCATCTATAATTAATGTGGGAATCACAACGCCGTATAACTATCAGTCGCTCAGCGACCATTTAGGCACGGGAAAGCCGTGGGATATCGACAGAAAGGGCAACGGCCTTTTCGTCCTTCCGCCTAAGGATATTCCCGAAGCGGGAGAAATCAGAGGAAACATCGATACAATTATCGGTATTAACCACTATATCACCAAAAGCTCACAGAGCTATGTCGTTGTTTCGGACTGTAACACTCTCTGTAACATAAACTTCTCGGACGTTTTAAAGTTCCATCTTGAAAGCGAAGCCGACATAACTATGATATATAATGATGTGGATAAGTTGAAGCCGAGAGAGCTTTCGACAAGAATTCTTCTCGATACCGATGAAAACAACCGTGTGACGGATATAAACGTGTATCCTATGCACCAAAAAACAAATCATTCGTATATGCATATGTTTATTATAAACAAAGAGCTTTTGCTTGAACTTGCGGGTGACGCGTTTGCACATAACAAGCATTATATATCAAAGGACATATTCCTGCCGAACCTTGATAAGCTTAAAATTATGGGCTATAAGTTTGACGGATATTGCAAGCAGATTGATAATATAAAGTCATTCTTTGATACAAATCTTGAGCTTTTACAGAAGAATGTCAGGGATGAGCTTTTTGGTCTGTCGTCTGATATGCCGATATACACAAAGGTTAAGGATACCGTTCCCACGAAGTATGGGGTCGGTGCAAATGTCAGCAACTCGTTTATTGCCGACGGCTGTCTTATAGAAGGAACGGTTAAGAACAGCGTTCTTTTCAGAGGCGTCCACGTCGGAAGAGGAGCAACGGTCGAAAACTGTATCGTAATGCAGAATTCAGAGGTTATGGATAATTGTCTTCTTGAAAACGTCATTTTTGACAAGGAGGTTGTTCTCAGAAGCGGAAAGAAACTTGTAGGCCAGGATACCTACCCGATGGTAATAGGTAAAAAGGCCGTTATTTAAAAACTGTATGATAAAATTCAATCACGAAAGGGTGAAGTGTAATGAGCAAAATATTAATGTGTTCATCTGAGGTTGCTCCGTTCGCCAAAACAGGCGGTCTCGGCGATGTCCTCGGCGCTCTGCCGCAGGCTCTCGCGAAGCTCGGTGACGATGTAAGGGTTATTATGCCGAAGTACGGGTGTATTCCCGGCGAGTATGTTGAAAAAATGGAGTTCTGTTTCTTCACATATGTGCCGCTCGGCTGGCGCAGAAAATACTGCGGTGTGTTTAAGCTTGAAAAGGACGGCGTTACCTATTATTTTATTGACAACGAATATTATTTCGGCGATCCGTATCTCTATAAGTGGAATGACCTTGAGAGATTCGCTTTCTTCGACAAGGCGTGCCTTGAAATCCTGCCGCATTTAGAGTTTAAGCCGGACGTAATTCACACCCATGACTGGCAAACGGGAATGATTCCCGTCCTGCTTAACGCCTATTATATAAACAACGAATTCTATAGAGGAACAAAGACCGTATTTACCATTCATAATCTGAGGTACCAGGGTATCTATTCTATGGATATTGTGGCGGACTTTTTCTCGCTCGGTTCCGAATACTTCACGGATGACAAGCTTGAATTTCACGGCTGTGCTAACCTCTTAAAGGGCGGAATTGTTTATTCTGACTATGTCACGACAGTCAGCCCAACCTATGCAGAGGAAATTAAAACCCCGCTCGGCGGTGAAAAGCTTGAGGGCCTGCTTTCGGCAAGGTCGAATTCACTCTTTGGTATCATAAACGGTATTGATTATAATGTGTATAACCCAAAGACCGACCCTTACCTTTATGAAAACTATGACGCAAAGACAGTTATCGAAAAGAAAAAGCTTAATAAGATTAAGCTCCAGGAACAGTTAAAGCTTCCTGTTGACGGCGAAAAGGCTATGGTCGGAATCATATCGCGGCTTGTTGACCAGAAGGGTTTCGACCTGATTGCCGCTGTTATGAATGATCTGATGAACCTTGATATACAGATGGTTGTGGTCGGAACAGGCGAAGCGAGATATGAGGAAATGTTCCGTCAGACCGCGTGGTATAACCCCGAGAAGATGTCTGCAAATATTATGTTCAGTAACGACCTTGCCCACAAGGTGTATGCGGCATCAGACCTCTTCCTTATGCCGTCGATGTTTGAGCCGTGCGGATTAAGTCAGATGATTTCATATGCCTACGGAACGATTCCGATTGTCCGCGAAACGGGCGGACTCAAAGATACTGTTATTCCTTATAACGAGTATACCAAAGAGGGAACAGGCTTCAGCTTCTCGCCGTACAACGGAAACGATATGGTCTATACCCTTCGTATGGCGCTCGGCTTCTACAGTAACAAGGTTGTTTGGGACAAACTTGTTACAAACGCGATGAAGCTTGACTTCTCGTGGAGCAAATCCGCAAAGGAATATCAGAATCTTTATGAACAGCTTATAGGATAAACAGCAAAACTGCTCCCGGCCGGTGCCGGGAGCTTATTTTTCTGTACTTTGTTCTAAAAGGCGGATTACCGCGTCCTTACTTCCCGATACAAAGAGTATATCCCCTTCTCTAAATATATAATCGGGTTTTACGTGTTCAACCACGTTTCCAGCATTATCTATCGCAATAATGTTAAGCGCAAATTTAGAGCGGAACTCTGTTTCGACAACCGACTTCCCTATTGCCCATTCCGGAACGAGCATCTTTGATATATTAATCTTTTCGGTTAGCTGCATAAAATCAAGCACATTTGAATTTTCAAGCCGAACCGCTAAACGTATAGCCATATCCTGTTCGGGATAAACAACTTCGGCGCCGAGTTTTTTCAAAATCTCACCGTGCTCTTCGCTTATCGCCTTTGCGACAACTTTTTTTATGCCCATCCCGACGAGATTAAGCGTTGTGAGAATTGATGTGTCGAGGTGGTCGCCTATGCAGACAACGCCCACGTCACAGTTTTGAATTCCTGTTTCAGCAAGCGACTTCTTGTCAAGACTCGCAACAACAAAGGCGTTATCCGTATAGTCGCGCATCTCGCGAACCCTCTCCTCATCGCGATCAATAACCATAAGTTCTGCCCCGAATTCGGAAAGCTTTGCGGTAAGCGCGCTTCCGAACCTTCCGAGACCTACTATCCCGTACGTTGTTTTAATCGGTTTGTTTTTACTAAACATGATGGTTTCCCCCTTTAGTTTTTAGCCTATCGCTATATTCCCCTCGGGATAGGTAACCCTGTCTCCCTTTGAGAAATGCCAGATTGTCGCGACCGTAAGCGGCCCGAGTCTTCCTATATACATAATTATAATTGAAAGAACCTTGCTTCCGATACAGAGGTTCGATGTAATCCCCGTCGAAAGGCCGACTGTTCCGTATGCGCTGACCGTTTCAAACAATACGTCCAAAAACGGAAGGTCCGGTTCCAGTACGCCGATGAGATATGTTCCGCATATCACGACCGCGAGAGCAAGCAGAGTTATAACCGCTGCCTTTTTAAACGCCTCTTTCGGTATAGCGTAGTGGAAGACCCGCTCTGAACGGTTTGTTGCCGCCGCCCCCATGCCCGAAAGCAGGACGAAAAACGTTGTTGTCTTGATTCCACCGCCGGTTGAACCGGGAGACGCACCGATGAACATAAGGACTATCAGAACGAGCAGACCCGACTTGGTAAAGCCGTTTAACGGGTAAGTCGAAAAACCTGCTGTCCGCGCCGATACGCTGCTGAAAAATGCGCCCATCCAATCAACGTTTTCGGTCATTTTAAGCAGAACCGTTCCGGCCGCAAGCAGAGCCAAGGTCATTGAGATAACAACCTTTGAATGCATTGAAATCTTCCTTAAATTAAAGCGGTTCTGCCAGGCCTCGTTGATGACCGGAAAGCCTATTCCGCCAAATATGATAAGTCCGCAGGTAACGAGGTTTAAAAGCACGCTGTCACGATACGGTATTAAATTTGTTCCGCCCCCGAGGATGTCAAAGCCCGAGTTATTAAACGCCGCGACCGAATGGAACAGGCTTATCCCGAGCGCGTCCAAAAACGAATAATTACGCGAGAATACGATAAAGCTTAAAACCGTACCTATCAGTTCAAATAAAAGTGTAACGATAAACACCTTGTGGATAAGCCTGACGATTCCCTTTCCCGAACCGAGGTTCATCGCTTCCTTAATCAATGCTCTTCCCCTTATGTCAACACGTCTGCCTATAGCAAGAACAACTCCCGCGCCGATTGAAGTAACGCCGAGACCACCGATTTGTATAAGCATAGCAAGAAAGAACCTTCCGAGAGGCGTAAAAGTATCGGCCGCGTCCACGGCGATAAGTCCCGTTACACAGACCGCGCTTGTTGAGGTATAAAGAGAGTCGATATACCTGAGTGAAACCCCGTCTTTTACGCTGCATGGAAGTATCAGCAGAACCGAGCCGAGAAGTATCAATGAAGCAAAGCCTAACGCTATGATTCTTGCAGGAGACAGCCTTTTAATAATATTTATCATAATAATCTCCATTCCGCCGCCCTGCGCCGGCACAAACAGTAATGAAAATCTCTTATCGACAGGGCAAGGAATGATAAGAGATTATTACGCCCATGTGCGTTTCCGAGCAAAGCGAGGAAAATTTCGCACGGGCTTTTCAATCCCGCCGGAGATTAACGTGAAAGGGACTTTCACGTTAATCTCCTTTTAGTCGTTCCTGTCACACATTCGATAGCCGACGCCAAGCTCGTTTACGATATAATTTTTCTTGCCCGGCTTCGCACCGAACTTTTTTCGGATATTTGCCATATTAACTTGAAGCCTTTTTGTACTTCCTAAATCATTATAACCCCAGATTGCCTTTATTATAAATGAATATGTCAACACCTTCCCCGAGTGCTCGGACAAAAGCGCAATAATATTATACTCGGTCTGAGTAAGGCGGATTTCGGCATCATCTATAAATACACGTCTCGCGCCGTAATCGATTACAAGTCCGTTTACTTCAAACATTCCGTCGGGCGACGACATTTCCGACCCGTGCCGGGCACTCCGAAGCGCCGACCGAACCCTTGCGACCAGCTCTGCTGAACCAAACGGCTTTGTTACATAGTCGTTTGCGCCCATGTCAAGGGCGTTTACCTTTTCGCGCTCATCCGCACGCGCCGACAAAATTATAACCGGTATGTAAGAATCCTTGCGTATCTCCCGAAGAAATGCCGTCCCGTCGGCGTCGGGAAGACCCAAATCCAGAATAACCAAATCGGGTCGGTATGATTCGTACATCATCATGCCGTTTTTATAATCAAATGCAGAAATCGCGCGGTATCCGTTCGCTTCAAGAAGCGTAGCAACAAGGTTATTAATATTTTTTTCATCCTCAATCACGAGAATTTTATATTTGTTGTTCATCGGAAGAATCCTCCATATTAAGCGAGAAGCGGAAAAGCACTCCGCCCTCTTTTAGATTAACGGCGCTTATATCTCCGTCATGAGCCTTGACTATCGTCCGACAGACCGAGAGACCTATTCCCATATTTCCCTTGCCCCTGTCAGGCGGGACGTCATTATGACTGCTTCCGCCCAAAAAAAGGTTTTTAAGGCGCTCGGCGGATATCCCCGCGCCGTTATCCCTTATCTCGAAAAAAGCCTTTCCGTTTGAGGTATACACCTTTAGCGAAAGCTCGGTCATTCCCTCCGCGTGCTGAACCGCGTTTTCAAGTATGTTAATTAAGACTTGTTCGATAAGAAGTGCGTCCATGGAAATTACAACAAATTCATCGGGGATATTAACCGTTACATTCCTATTCGGGTATCTCTTGTTGAACTTAATCAGAACCGAATCTATAAGCTCGTCCAGAACCGTTGGGGTTTTAATTATCTTTACGTTACCGCTGTCAAGCCTTGTGATGGACAAGAGATTTTCAACCATCCGAGAAAGCCACTCCGCCTCTTGGCTTATTCCCTGAAGCATCTTATGCTTCTGTTCATCGCTGAACTCATTTGAATTTTCGAGTATCGCCGAGCTTGCGCCGTAGATTGTGGTAAGCGGCGTTCTGAGGTCGTGGGAGATTGCGCGGAGAAGGTTCGCCCTCATTCTCTCTCTTTCGCTTTCGGCCTTCATCGCTTCCTGTTGTTTTAGCTTTGTGGTAAGAGCACAGGTCATGATGGATACGATTATCATAATTACGGCCGAAACCAAGTTCTCGGGAATAGTAAAATTCAAGCGGAAATATGGAAATGTAAAGGCAAAGTTAACCGCGAATACGCCGATGACCGCCGAGATTATTCCATAGGTATACCCTTCTGTTATAAACGAAGTCAAGAATGACCCCAATACAAAAATCGAAGGAATAAGCGCAGTATTTCTAAAGATAATCTGAATAAAAAGGCACAGCACAAAACAAGTGCATTGTATAGCACAGGTAATAAGCGCATTTTTGAAAATCAGCGATGGTTTTCCCATTGACGCACACCTCCGGTTTATAAACGCAAAAGCTCCCGCCGAGAGGGAGCTTTTGGTATGATTGCCGTCATTTATCCCTATATTTTTTAATTATAACACATAATATTGGATTTATCAATCGGCAATCGCATATTTATTTGAATATTCTTCATACATTTTGTCGAATTTTTTGTTATCGGTTTTAAGCGATTTAAGCGAGGAATGGACGTTCATATTGTTATTATTCGCGTCTATAACGCAGACGGCAATGTTTGAGCAATGATCCGCCGTTCTTTCAAGGTCAGTCAGAAGGTCCGCCCATACAAAGCCCGCTTCAATCGAACAGTTTCCGCTTTGCAAGCGCTTGATGTGCCCGTTACGAAGCTTATCATGAAGTGTGTCTACCACCTGTTCGAGGGGTTCGACCCTAAGCGCCGCGTCCATATCTCCGAACACAAAGGATTTATAAGCAAGCGTCAGAACCTCTGATACCGCGCTGCAGATCATATCAAGCTCCTTATCCGCTTCGGACGAAAACTTGATTTCTTTAAGCGCAAGCTCCTCTGCTGACTCTAAAATATTTATACTGTGGTCGGATATCCGCTCAAAATCGCCTATTGCTTTAAGGAGCTTTGAAACCTCCGCACTGCCGCTGTCGCTTATTTGGTGCCTGCTGAGCTTAACTAGATATGTACCTATAATGTCCTCATAATGGTCAACTTTTTCCTCGTTTTCGCGGATGAGTTCGGCTGTTTTTTCGTCCGGTTTTCTTAAAAGATTCATACTGTTTTTAAGCGACGATACCGAAAGCTCCGCCATTTCGCATACCAATGTATTGCATCGCTCAAGCGCAATGGCGGGCGTGGCGAGAAGCCTTTCGTCAAGCTCGGCCGAGACCTCTTTGTCCTTGTTGTCGGGAACAAGGCGGATAGCGAGCTTTTCAAGCAGAGATGACATCGGAAGAAGAATTGCCGTACACGCAATGTTAAACGCAGAGTGCGCTACTGCTATTCCGACAAGACTTGCTGATTTATCAAGAATTGCGGGCTTAAATATTGCTGAAGCAATGCTGAAAACGGTGAGCCATATAATTGTTCCTATTACATTAAAAGAAAGATGGACTATCGCCGCGCGCTTTGCGTTCTTTGTTGTCCCGAAGGACGAGAGAATCGCTGTAATACACGTGCCGATATTCTGACCCATAATAATGGGAATCGCCGCGCCGTACGACACGCCGCCGGTGACCGAGAGCGCCTGAAGAATTCCGACCGATGCCGAGCTTGACTGAATAACGGCGGTGAGTATTGCGCCGACAAGCACGCCGAGAACAGGATTTTTAAACATCAGAAACATCTGCTGAAATTCAGGAACATCAGCAAGCCCCGAAACCGCAGAAGACATAGTGTCCATTCCGAACATAAGCGTTGCGAAGCCTAAAAGAATTGTGCCGGTGTCTCTTCTCTTACTCGACTTCGCAAACATAAGAAGACCTGTGCCTATAAGAGCGAGAACCGGGGTAAAGGACGCCGGCTTTAACAGCTCAACAAAAAAATTATCGCTTGAAATTCCGCAGAGACTGAGTATCCACGCGGTAACGGTTGTTCCAATATTTGCGCCCATTATAACGCCGATAGACTGCCTGAGCGTCATAATTCCCGAATTGACAAAACCGACAACCATAACAGTAGTCGCTGACGAGCTTTGTATAATTGATGTTACACCAAGCCCCGTCAGAAAGCCTGTCATCTTATTCTTCGTCAGCTTACCGAGAATCATTTTAAGGCTTCCGCCCGCCCTGCGTTCAAGGGCGTCGCCCATAACGGTCATTCCGAACAGGAAAAGACATAGCCCTCCTATAAGCGTAAGTACATTAAAGATATTCATTTGTTCACCTCTCCGCGTTTTATGCAAGACAATCCTCGGCGAAACGCCGATTTTTATCATATATTTCAGATTATATCATATCTGCGGTAAAGATGCGGTTAAGAACCACTTGAGAAATCTGATACAATTTTGTGAAAATTTTTTAGGGTTACGTCCGATGTTTGACAAAAAACTCAGTATGTAGTATAATTAAAATAATTTGTGTAATTTTGAATAAGTACCGAAGTTCAGGAGGAAAATATAATGTCTCTTTACAGTATAATTCTCGCGGCGGGCGAGGGAAAAAGAATGAAGTCGAAGCTGCCTAAGCCGCTTCAGACAGCGGGCGGAAAGCCGCTTATCGATTGGGTTATTTCAGCCGTGACCGGCGCAGGGGCGGAAAAAAGTATAGCGGTAATCGGTCATATGGCTGAGAAGATGGAGGAATATCTCGGCGACAGAGTTGTATATGCCTATCAAAGGGAACAGCTCGGTACCGGCCATGCCGTAATGCAGGGGATCGCTCCCATTTCGGATAAGGATGGAAGCGTTATCGTAGTCTGCGGCGACACGCCGCTCATCACCTCTGAGATGATAAAGAATGCTTATGAAGAACATAAAAACGCGGGTCGTGCGGCGACTGTTATAACGGCGGTTTGTGATAATCCGTTTGGATACGGAAGAATTGTCCGCAATAACGGGAACGTAGTCAAGATTGTTGAACAGAAGGACGCAAGCGAGGATGAAAAGAAAATAACCGAGATAAATTCGGGAATGTTTATTTTTGACATAAAGAAGCTGAATTCCGCACTGGCGAGAATTACGAACAATAACGCACAGGGTGAGTATTATCTGACGGATGTTATTGAGATTTTAATAAGCGACGGCGAGAGCGTCGGCGCATATATAACGGATATGGAACAGATTTTGGGCGTAAACGACAGGATTCAGCTTAGCCTTGCGGATGAGCTGTTAAATCGAAGGAATGTTTATGCGCTTATGCGTGAGGGCGTAAGAATTTTAAATCCCGAGACGGTTCGCGTTGATGAAGGCGTTAAGGTAGGTATGGATACGGTCATTTATCCGAATACTATATTAGAGGGGAATACTCAGATAGGTGAGGATTGTATAATAGGCCCGAATTCCAGAATTAAAAACTGTAAGGTCGGCGATAAGACCGAGGTTCAGTCTTCCGTTGCGCTTGACAGCGAAATAGGAAGCGGAACGGCGGTAGGTCCGTTCGCCTATATCCGTCCGAACTCAAAAATCGGCGATGATATAAAGGTCGGTGATTTTGTCGAGGTTAAAAATGCGTCGATAGGAAACGGAACGAAGATTGCGCACCTTACATATGTCGGCGACGCCGATGTGGGTGAACGTGTAAACTTTGGCTGTGGAACGGTTGTTGTAAACTATGACGGAATACACAAGCACAGAACGGTGATAGAGGACGACTGTTTTATCGGTTGTAACACAAACCTTGTTTCGCCCGTTACGGTGAAACACGGCGCGTACACCGCCGCGGGTTCAACCATTACGGATGAGGTTCCGGCTGACGCGCTTGCTATTGCGAGAGCGAGACAGGTTGTAAAAGAAGGCTGGGCAAAGGGCAAGAAAAAATAAAGATTTATCGGTTGGTGCCGCGTAGGCATACGGAAGCCTAAGGCGCCGGAATGGAGACGAAAATGTATTTGATAGCAGGCCTGGGAAACCCGGGCAGAGAGTATGCGGGGACGCGTCATAACGTCGGCTTTGAGGTGGTTGACGCGCTTTGCGCCAAATATGATATTAAGCTTAATAAAGAAAAATTCCGCGCTGTATTCGGCGATGGAAGAATCGGCGGCGAGAAGGTTATCGTTGCGAAGCCGCAGACATATATGAATCTGAGCGGCGAGAGCATAAGAGAGATTGCCGATTGGTATAAAATCGATAACGAGCATATAATTATAATATACGATGATATTTCGCTTCCGGTCGGAAAGCTTCGTATCCGCGAAAAGGGAAGCGCCGGCGGGCATAACGGCATAAAGAATATTATATACCAGCTAAATACCGATGTATTTCCGCGTATAAAGGTGGGAACGGGTATGCCTCGGAATCCCGACTATGATATAAAGGATTATGTCCTCGGGCATTTCTCTAAAGAAGAAATCGATATATTGATAAAATCTGCGGTTCGCGCCGTATATGCGGTCGAGGAAATTATTAAAGTTGATGCAAAATCGGCTATGAATAAGTATAACGGCTGAAGCCTTGATATAGGCAGAGGTGCGGTTGCTTAGGTTATATCAGGTGAAAACAATGAATGAATATTTAAAGATAATGGAGGAGCTTGCCGAGTTTTCCGAGCTCACTTCGGATATAAAGTCAAATATTACGCCTATCGGCGTTACAGGTGTGTCGGATTCGGTCAGGGCACACTTGATTTTTTGTGTGTGCGAAGCTTTAAACAAGGGAGGTCTTGTTATTGCGCGTTCCGAGACTGAGGCGGCTGAGCTTTATAAGGATTTGAGCTTTTTTGCGGGCAGCGACAGAGTTATCAGAATGTGTGCGGGAGAGCTTATGTTCTATGACGCCGAGGCGAAAAGCCGTGACGTGACAGGACTGAGAATTTCGGCGCTCAGCCGGCTGGTGGCTGACCCAAAGAATAAAATTGTGTTGACTTCGCCCGAGGCAATGCTGAGTGCGACCGTTCCGTATGATATGTGGAGGGATTCCGCGATTTCGCTCGAGACGGGTGATGAAATTGAACCCGACGAGCTGACCGGACGGCTTATAAGCCTCGGATATTGCTGTGAGGATATGGTTGAGGGCGCCGGCCAGTTCAGCATAAGGGGAGGAATAGTGGATGTCTTTCCGTTTACGGCGGAAAACCCTCTGCGTATGGAATTCTTCGACACCGAGGTCGATTCGATACGAACATTTGATGTTGAGACTCAGCGGACAATAGACAGAGCCGAACGCTTTGAGGCGGGGCCGGCAAGCGAATTGTCGGTTAAGGGCGAGGCGGCAGATAAGTTGATTTCAAAGCTGAATGAGGTCGAAAAGTCACTTGATTGTTCAAATGAGCGTGACAGCCGAGCCGCGGAGATTCTGAGAAGGGATATGGAACGCTTAAAAGAGGGGATAGACTTTCCTTCAATAGATAAATATATCCCGTATATATATGAAAAAATTCCGACCTTGCTTGATTATATCCCAAAGGATTTTATCGTTTTTGCGGATGAACCTGCACGGATAGACGAAAGGTTAAAGGAGGCGGAACGCGCGGCGGCAGAGACGGTCCTTAAAATGTATGAGCTTGGTATTATGGCAGAGCAAAAGCAAGGTTATTATTTAGATAGACATACCGCTTTTAAACGGCTTGTCGGTCAGCCGTTTGTCGGGCTGAGCGCAATATCACATTCTGTCTCGGAAATAAAGATGAAGCGAATATATCCGTTCAGCGCCAGAAGCCTGAGCGGCTTTCAGGGAAAGCCCGAGCTTCTGCGCGAAGCGCTTGAAAACTATCGCGACACAAAATACAGAACCGTGATTCTTGCCGGAACGGCTCAGCGTGCGAGAAACCTTCAGCTCAGGCTTGAGGAGGACGGAATTCTATGCTCGTATCAGGGTGAGCTTGAAAAGCTCCCCGCGCGCGGGGGAACGGTTATCTGCGGCGGTTCAATAGGCAGAGGCTTTGAATATCCGCTGATTCGGGTTGCTGTAATAGGAAGCAGAGAGATATTCGGAGGAGAGAAAAAGCGCAGGAGAAAACCGCTTTACAGAGGAAAAAAAGGAGATAAGATTTCTGACTTCACCACGCTTAATGTCGGCGATTATGTTGTTCACCGAAACCACGGTATAGGCCGGTATTTGGGGATTAAACAGCTCAATGTTGAGGGTGTCAGAAAGGATTATCTTAAAATATCGTATAAAAACAGCGATATGCTTTATGTTCCGACCGACCAGCTTGATATGGTTTATCGTTATGACAAAAAAGAGGGTGCAAGCGTCCGTTTGAACAGCCTTGGCGGAACGGATTGGGCAAAGACAAAACAGAGGGTAAAGGCGGCAACGGAAGAAATGGCGAAGAAGCTTGTTGCGCTGTATGCCGAACGCGCCAACGCTCCCGGAATCCAATTTAAGCCCGACACCGAGTGGCAGAGAAGCCTTGAAGCATCGTTCCCGTATGACGAGACCGACGACCAGCTGAGAAGTATAAACGAGGTCAAGGAGGATATGGAGAAGCCACATCCGATGGACAGACTTCTCTGCGGAGATGTCGGTTACGGAAAGACCGAGGTGGCGCTTCGTGCCGCTTTCAAGGCGGTTATGAGCGGGTATCAGGTTGCGTATCTCGTGCCGACAACTATTCTTGCAAACCAGCACTTTAATACGTTTAAACAGAGAATGATGGACTATCCGGTCGAAATCAGGATGCTGTCAAGGTTCAGCACTCCGGCACAGCAGAGAGATACAATAAAGAAACTTTCGACGGGCGAGGTCGATATAGTTATCGGCACACATAAGCTTCTCGGAAAGGCCGTGAAGTTCAACAAGCTTGGCCTTTTGGTAATAGATGAGGAACAGCGTTTCGGCGTGGGACATAAAGAAAAGATAAAGGAAATGCGGAATAACATTGACGTTTTGACGCTTTCGGCAACGCCGATTCCGAGGACGCTTCATATGTCACTCAGCGGAATCAGAGATATGAGTATCATAAATCAGCCCCCGGGAAACAGGCATCCGGTTGAAACATATGTAATGGAATATGATGAGCTTGTTATCCGCGAGGCAATTGAACGCGAGATTTCGCGCGGCGGGCAGGTGTATTACCTGTTTAACCGCGTTGACGGAATCTATAAAGCGGCGAACAAAATAGCAGAAATCCTGCCCCAGGCAAGGGTTGCGGTGGTTCACGGCCGTATGAACGAGACCGAGATAGAGACGATAATGATGGAGGTCGCCGAGGGCGAGATTGATGTTCTTGTCTGCACAACAATAATTGAGACGGGCCTTGATATTCCGAACGTAAATACTATTATTATCGAGAATGCCGACCGGCTTGGACTTGCTCAGATGTACCAGCTTCGCGGGCGAGTCGGAAGGAGTAACCGCCTTGCGTATGCATATCTGACGTTCAGGCGGAATAAACAGCTGACCGAGGAGTCTGAAAAACGGCTTCTTGCGATGAAGGAGTTTACTGAGTTCGGTTCGGGATTTAAAATTGCTATGCGCGATTTGGAAATCAGAGGAACGGGAAACCTGATCGGCGCACAGCAGCACGGGCATATGGATAGTGTGGGATATGAGATGTACTGCCGCCTGCTTGAAGAAGCGGTAAGCGAACAGAAGGGTATTCGTGCATCGGAAACCGAGACGCTTATAGACCTTCCCGTTTCCGCATTTATTCCCGACGGATATATAAGCGATCACAGCAGGAGAATAGGCGCTTATAAGCGTATTGCGTCAATCGATTCGCTTGACGCTCTCTATGATGCATATGACGAGCTTGAGGATCGTTACGGAACGGTTCCTCAGGCGGTGGAAAATCTTATGGAAATTTCGCTGATAAAACGCTATGCGTCAAGGTTTGGTATATCAGAGATAAACGGCGGAGACGAACAGATTATTATGAAATTCGATCCCGAGTCTACGCCTGACCTGCAAAACGCGGTTGCATTGATGAACGAGATGCCGAAGAAGATATTTATGTCAAATCCCAATAATCCGAGACTTCATTATAGGATTCAAAAGCCTCAGGTAAAGGATGAGCCTAAATATTTAAAAGAAGTTCGCGAGCTTTTGGAAAAACTTTGCCCTAATAATGAGCCGAATAGCGAACAGACATCCGAAAAGGTTAAGAAATTGTAAATAATTATAAAATTTTTTTAAAAAAGGGTAGATTAATTTAAAAAAGTATAGTATAATATAATCAATTATGAGTTAAGGGCGGGTGTCAGACTGCACTTGCTTTGGTAACAAAAGGAGAGGAAAATATTGGATAACGAAAACATGAACAATCAGGAGCAGGAAAATACTCTTACTCCCGAGGAAAAGGTACAGAAGGATATCGGTGAAAAGATTGCCGATGCGGCTGAACCGATTCAGGATGAAATCGATGAGGCAAACGGCGTGGTAAACGCTGAATCGGAAGAGACTGAGGGCTCAGAAGAATCAGAGGAAAACGGCGGACAATCCGGACTTGACGAAAGCTGGAGCGATGAAGCGTGGGAAGAAGCAGGAGTGGAAGAGGTTAAGCCCGAGCCTGTTAAGGTCACGATGAAGAGGTCAAATTTGATTCTCTCGTTGATTGCGTCATTGCTTGTGGGAGCTCTGCTTTGCTTCGCAGGGATGCAGATTCCCGCCGCAATCAAGAACAGACCCGAGGGTAGTACTGTTGCGACCGTAAGCGGTGAGAAGATTACTGACCTTGACGTAAAGTATTACATCTATGCCGAAGCTTCAAACTATGCTAACAAGAACAACATTTCTCAGAGCGACCTTGCGACCTATGACTGGGATCAGGAGGTCGACGGTACAAAGCTTTCGGACACAATCAGAGAAAAGGCGGTAAACGATGCCATCGATGAGGTCCTGACAATCAAAAAGGGCGAAGCGAACGGCGTTAAGCTTGACGATGCGACTAAATCACAGATTACGTCACAGGTTTCAAACCTTCAGGCAACATACGGCGAGGACGGACTGACGCTTAGAGCGAGAACTATGGGTATCTCAAGCGCAAAGCAGTATTCAAAGATGTATGAAAAGGTTATGACCACACAGAGTGTTCAAGAGGATATCGAAAAGAATCCGTCTAAGTATTATCCCGAGAATACCGACGATCTTAAAGACTATAAACAGGATAATAAGGCGTCCGTTAAGCACATTCTCATCAAGGCTTCGGGTACTGATGAGAATGCTTTAAACGAAGCAAAGGATAAGGCACAGGCGGTTCTTGACAGACTTAATAACGGTGAGGACTTTGATACTGTTATGAAGGATGCAAATGAGGACAGCGGCGAGCCGGATACGGGTTATACGTTCGGCGAGGGTGAAATGGACGAGGCGTTTGAAAAGGCTTCGTTTGAGCTTGGCCTCGGCGAGGTAAGCGGCCTTGTTAAGTCAACATATGGTTACCATATTATAAAGAGAGTTCCCGGTATGTATGAGCTTCAGGCGTATTGGCGTGCACAGGATGCAAAGAACATCAAGATTAATAAGGGTAAGCTTGCAAAGCTTTCGGTTAAGGATGTTATGGCTGATGTTGTTGCGGCAAGCGAAGAGCTTCAGTCTCAGCAGTCAAGCAGCGAGTCATCGGGTTCATCTTCAAGCAGCAAGTAAAAAATTGCTTTCCGCTTATAAGCGAGAATAAAAGAGAAACACGCATATCACTTTAAAAAGTGGTATGCGTGTTTTCGGTATGACGGTATAATATCAATGCCCCCGGCGAAAGTCCCGGAAACAGTCCGGGAAATGAGAGCTTATAAGTCAGCCGCTGATAACCTCCTCCGCCATATCTGAAAGCTCGTCGGCCGATAACTTTCCGTCAATCTGTAATATCTGATACTGCGTTCCGTCCTTTATCCAAGTAACGCTCTGCACATTTTTGATTTCAACTTTTTCAGCGCCGTAACTGAAAACGAGTTCACCGCTCTCCTCAGCCTTTTTATCATCATCGGTCAGTTTATACTCTGCAGGAACACTTTTGTTTGTATAGCTGTAATAGTAGATATCGGTGTCTTTTACAGTTTTAATAACATCACCCTGTAACTTCATTTCGGAATTAAATTTATCCTGTGCAAACACTACGATATCGCCGTCTTTTTCATAATCAAAGGATACTGACTTGAATTTTTCAATCGAGTTGCCGTTTTCGTCCGCGAGGTTGTTTTTTACAATGCTGCCATTTTTGAAGGCATAACCATTTTCAAAGGTATCAATGAGAACAGGCTCATAACCTATATCTTTTGTAACCTGCTCGGCTGTCGGAAGTGATTTGTAATCGGGTGTAGACGATGACGAACTAAACCAAGTTGATACGATTCCGCCTGCGGCGAAAACCGTTATGCCCAAAGCAAGGGTCGCCGCAACGGCGATAAGTGATATTTTCTTTTTTGATTTCATAGTGATTGACTCCCTTTCTGTACTTGCGGAGTCTATTTTTGAATTGACTTTTTGCTTGACAGACTGAATGTCAATATCAAGCGGATTACAAAAATCCGGATTTTTTTTGGTAATATTCAATTCTTTAAATAAGTCATTTTTTCTATTCATAACATTTCCTCCGCATTTGATAAAATTCTTTTTAGTTTGAGTTTGCCTCTTGAAAGTTTGGTTTTTATGGTAGATATGTTAATCCCGGTTGCCTTTGAAATATCTTTGAGCTTTTCATCAAATTTATAGTATCTCACAAATATTTCATTATCCGGCTCGCCTAAGCTCATAACAGCATCCCACACGGCACTACTTGTTAAACCTTCTTCGGTTGTTGATGTATCGTCCGAAATTTCAATATCATCAAGGCAGGTACAGTCCATCTTTTTATTTAATCTTTTTAATGCAAAATTACGGGCAGAAGCGGCAATGTATGACCTTATCGTGCCTTTTTTTAAATCTATATATTCTGCATTCTTCCAAAGCATAAAAAATACATCTGATACTATTTCCTCGATGTCCTCTTTGGGGAGTCTGTTCCCGACCATATTATAAAGAACAGTGCTTAAATATGGGGTATAGACCTTAATTGATTCGGCTATTGAATTTCGTTCTTTGTTTTTGAGCCGCATCAGCAGCTTCGCTTCATCTGTCATTTTTAACCTACTTTCTTTTGCAAAGTTAAAAGCCTTTAATCTTTACACTCTTATATATCCGGAAAGATACAAAAAAGTTTCACTTATCGAAAAAAATATTTTTGATTTAACCGCCACTAAAAAAATCCGCAAGACTATTTCTAATCTTGCGGAAAAATTTGTTATAATTACCCGTATAATCGGGACGTATTTTAAATTTTCAAAACCTTTTTAACAAGCTCGGGCATTTCATCTTTGTTAATAACCGTTTCAAAACGCTTATCCTTATATTTAAGGTCAGCAAGTGACTTCGGAACCTCCATGCCGCTCTTGTTATAGAGCATATCAATCAGTTCAAAATCGTCCTTTCCGTCAACGTTTTCGCCGAGTGCCGAGAGAACAGATTGATTGAACTTATACGGACTTGCGGTAGAGGCAATAACCGTCTTTGTAGTATCGCCGGTATCGCGGACATACTGTTCATAAACGTCAACAGCAACGGCCGTATGAGTATCTAAAGTATAACCGTCTTCGGTAAAGGTCTTCCATATCTGTACTTTTGTGAAATAGTCATCACAACAGCCGCCCCAGAATTGGTCGGCAACCTTAGCGAAAAGTGCCTTTGTCAGCTTATAATCGCCGTTTTTATTTAACTTTCCCATAAGTGTCGAAACCCTTTTGGCATCGCTTCCGCTGATGTCAAAGAGCAGACGCTCTAAGTTACTCGAAACAAGGATGTCCATTGACGGAGAGACGCTTTGGTAAAACGGCCTGTTCTTGTTATATTCGCCCGTCTTTAAAAAGTCGGTCAAAACGTTATTGCTGTTTGAAGCGCATATGAATTTGTTAATGGGAAGCCCCATCTTTTTTGCATAATATGAGGCGAGGATGTTTCCGAAGTTACCCGTGGGAACACATACGTTTATCTTTTCGCCGAATTCAATTTCGCCGCCGCCAACCATATCACAGTAAGCCGAGATATAATATACAATCTGAGGAACAAGGCGACCCCAGTTGATTGAGTTGGCAGATGAGAAAGCAAAGCCGGCATCACTCATTTCCTTTTCGAGCTTAGCGTCGGTGAATATCTTTTTCACACCGGTCTGTGCGTCATCAAAATTGCCGTCGATTCCGGCAACATACACATTAGCGCCCTCCTGGGTAATCATCTGAAGCTTTTGAATATCGCTTACTCCGTCGCCGGGATAGAATACGATAATATCCGTGCCCTTGACATCCTTAAAGCCTTCGAGAGCGGCCTTTCCGGTGTCGCCCGAGGTAGCAACAAGAATAACGATTTTTTTATTCTCTCCGGTTTTTTTCATAGCGGTTGTCATAAAGTGCGGCAGAATCTGAAGCGCCATATCCTTAAATGCACAGGTCGGACCGTGCCACAGTTCAAGAATATACTTGCCGTTAGCCAGCTTGACAACAGGAGCGACTTTATCGCTGCTGAAATTGTCACCGCCGTATGCGCCGTTTGTGCACTGTGCGATTTCCTTTTCGGTAAAGTCGGTGAGATATTTTTTAAGAACAAGGTTTGCTCTTTCAATATAGCTCATATTAATCATTTTTTTGATTTCTGCGTCGGTAAGTTCCGGAATTTCAGCAGGAACAAAAAGACCGCCATCCTCAGACAAGCCCTTTTTGATTGCCTCAGCCGATTTTAGTTTAAGCTCGGTATTTCGCGTACTAATATAATTCATAGCAGTTCACCTTTCCTTGTAAATTTCTATATATAAATATGCAAAATGTCATTTCTGCGGTATTATCCGCAGAAATGACATAAAGTAACAAAACCAAAAATCAGTCCATATACTTTTTAACCTTTTCGCCGGCCTCGCTTGCTTCAGCGCTGACCATAACGGTAAAGGAAACATTAAACTTCCTCTCAAGTTTTTCAAGAGAATCAACAAAGCCCTCTAAATCAGCAACAGTAGCAGAAGGAACACTCTTGAAAATACTGTCGATAAAGATGTGAGTAACATCATAGTCCTGAGCGATAATGCCGCACAGCATTCCTGTAAATACATCAAGATTTTTAATATCAAAATCATCGGTAGTAACCATTCTCGCCTTGCGGTTGATGCTGTGCATCAGACGGTCACCCTCAGCAATACATACTACGTTTCCTTTTTCAGCCTGAACAGCCGAATCGATAGCCTCAAGCATTTTCGGAGTCTTACCGCTGCCCTTTAGGCCCATATGTACTTTAATCATAACGAATTCCACCTTTCGTTTCGTTTTTATATTTTGTTATAATTATTCTACCATAAAAAGCGGAATTAAACAATACCTTTTTCAAAATTTTTTGTGAAAAATTTGTAAAAATATTTATAAAACTGCTGTAGGTGTCAATGACGGCAAAACCGGCATATTATTCGCTGATTTTGACGCCGGCCTGATTATCAGCCGTTAAGTCTTTCTTCAAGTGCAGCCTTTTCGGATTCATAGCCGGGCTTTCCGAGAAGCGCAAACATATTCTTTTTATAGCTCTCAACGCCGGGCTGGTTAAAGGGGTTTACACCCAACATATAGCCGCTGATTCCGCAAGCCTTTTCAAAGAAGTAAACAAGCTGGCCAAAGGTGTATTCATCAAGGCTCTTGAGCTTGATGATGAGGTTAGGAACACCGCCGTCGTTATGAGCGAGATATGTGCCTTCAAACGCCTTCTTGTTGACAAAATCCATACCTTTCCCCGCGAGGAAGTTAAGTCCGTCGACGTTTGCCGCATCTTCTTCGATGATAAGATCATTCTTGGGTTCTTCAACATACAAAACAGTTTCGAACATAAGGCGTCTGCCATCCTGGATGTACTGACCCATTGAATGAAGATCGGTTGAGAAACTTGCACCCGCCGGGAATATGCCCTTGCCGTCCTTGCCTTCGCTTTCGCCGTAAAGCTGTTTCCACCATTCGATGAAGTATTGAAGCTCGGGGTCATAGTTTACGAGCATTTCGACAGACTTGCCCTTTCTGTGAAGAATATTTCTGACAGCGGCATATTGATAACATTCGTTTGTCGAAAGGTCATCGTTTGCATAAAGCTCGCGTGCGTCAGCCGCGCCCTGCATCATTGCTTTGATGTCCGCGCCGCATACCGCGATAGGAAGAAGACCCACAGCGGTAAGAACAGAAAATCTTCCGCCGACATCATCCGGAACAACAAATGTTTCATAGCCTTCGGTATCAGCGAGGTTCTTAAGCGCGCCCTTTGACTTATCGGTGGTCGCATAGATTCTGCCCCTTGCCTCTTCTTTTCCATACTTATCCTCGAGGTATTTTTTGAGAACGCGGAAAGCAATAGCCGGTTCGGTTGTTGTACCCGATTTAGAGATTACGTTAAGGGATACATCCTTGCCGTCGAGACATTCGATTACAGAGTTCAGATAGTTCGGGCTGATATTGTTGCCGGCAAAGATTATCTGAGGCTTTGCGGTATAATTATAAAATGGACCCGTAACAAAATCGATTGCGGCTTTTGCGCCGAGGTAGGAACCGCCTATTCCGATAACAACAAGGACATCGGAATCCTTTCTGATTTTCGCCGCCGCCTTTTCGATTCGGTCAAATTCTTCTTTGTCGTAGTTAACAGGGAGGTCAACCCAGCCTAAAAAGTCATTGCCGGCGCCGCTCTTGTCATTAATTGTCTTGTGAGCTGCGCTTATCTGAGCGGCAACGTTATTAATTTCTTCCTGGCCGATAAAGTCCCTTGCTTTATCATACTGAAAAGTTATATTTTTTGACATAATAGTCACTCCTTATTTAAAATCCTATTTTAATAGTTATAATCCTTCAATAATAAATTTTACCACAACGGCTTTGTTTATGCAAGATAAAAAGATATTAATATTTTATCACATCAATAATAATATTTTATCAAAATCGGGGCAATATAACGACAGAAACATTTTTTGTCCGACAAATTATACGGTTTAATATAAAAATTATTTACAATAATTAACTGTATAAAACAAGGGCAGTTGTTTCAAAATAAAATCGTAACAAAACTGTTATAAAATAATTTAAAATTTTTAAGGAGTGAAAAAAATGGCTAATAACAGCAATAACAGTAATAACTATGTAGTACCTCAGGCTAAGGCAGCAATGGAACAGTTCAAGATGGAAGCCGCAAACGAAGTAGGCGTAACACTTAACAAGGGTTACAACGGTGACCTCACATCAAGACAGGCCGGCTCAATCGGTGGTCAGATGGTTAAAGCCATCTGACCTGTACGAATAATGGAATCACTATTCGTCTGTGCCGCTCTCTTGCGCAGTTTTTCGAGATATTTTTCACAGGTTTCACCCGTGAACAGCTTTATATTCAGACTCATAGTATTTCCGTCCGCCGTTACATAAATTTTATCGATATACTTATTTATAAAAGCCGTGTTGATAAGTCCCTCTGCGGCATCACGCTTTGCGCTTTCGAGCTGGGTTCGTATTTCATCAAGATGTCTTTTAAATTCGCTTTCGGAGTTCAGCTTATTTTCAAGCTCGGCTTTTTCCGCCTCGGCGGCTTCGATTTTTTTGACGGCTTCTTTGTTCATCTTAATGTAGTCCTTATCGGTTATATCGCCGTTTATGTTATAGTCAAGAAGTTTTGCTTTTTTCTTTGACTCAAAGGCAATCTTTTTCTCGAGCTCTGCTATGGCTTTTGCGGTGTTGCTGTCGTTGGCTATGGTTTGATACAGAGCTATATATTCGTCTATATATTTGTCCGCCTCTCCGGCTGTTTCGTTAAATACATCGAGAAGAATCGGCCTTATATCGCTTTCATATATGGCAAACGAAGGACAGGAGGCCGCTCCGTTTTTTATTTTCCCGCTGCATATCCAGATGCTGTTGGCATTTCCGCTTTTATCTTTGCTCTCGCGGCGATAGTACGGCTTCCCACAGTGAGTGCAGAAAAGCTTTCCCGTAAGGAGATTCATATGATTACACTTATTTTGCCTGCCCTTGACATCATGGCTTCTTCGTGACAAAACAGCGTTTGCCTTATCCCAAAGTTCTTCGGAAACAATTGCGGGAACGATTTCGCCGGTCTCGTCTTTAAACATTACCCATTCGTCAGGTTCTAAGAATTTTTGTTTTTTTGTAAACATATCGATTACTTTTACCTTGTTTCCGCAGTAATATCCTTTGTATTTCGGGTTTGAAATAATATTTGACATAGTGGAATGAGCAATTTTATTCCCGTTCAGATTTCTATAGCCCTTTGCCCAAAATAGGTCTTCAATTTGTTTCATACTATACTCATCCGTGGAATAAAGTTCAAAAAGTTCGCGAACCATCTTAGCTTCTTCGGGTTCGATGACCAACCGTTTGTTGTCCTTAACGTATCCGAATATTCGTGAGTTCCCGATTACGACCTTATTTTTTATCGCCTGTTGGTGACCGAATTTGATACGCGAAGAAAGCTTGCGCAGTTCGTCCTGTGCAATGCCCGACATAATAGTGAGACGAAGTTCGCTGTCTTCGTCAAGTGTGTTAATATTATCATTCTGAAAGAATACACCTACTCCGTCATTTAAAAGCTCTCTTGTGAATTTTATGCTGTCGAGAGTATTTCTTGCAAATCTTGAGATTTCCTTTGTTATGATTAAATCAAATGCCCCGAGCTTTGCGTCAGAAATCATGCGGTGAAAGTTCTCTCGCTTTTGAGTTGAAATACCGGATATTCCCTCATCTATATATCCATCAACATATGTCCAGTTTTTGTTGCTCTTAATCAAATCCGTATAGTATGAAATCTGGTTGTCAAGTGAGTTTAGCTGTTCATCCTTTTCAGACGAAACACGGGCATAAAAGGTTACCCTTATAGGTATATCGTATATAGAACTAACTTTAATTTTCTGTCGTATCTCATGAATATCCATACTTGCCGCTCCCTTTTAATTTCATTGTATCATCATTATATATCAAGCTAAGTTAAAAGTCAAGAAAAAATAAAAATGATAGCAATGACATTAAATTCATTGTTATTATATGCCCTATATAATACAATTAAAATAAGTGTCATTGCCGTCATCGCGTCATAACCGGTTTTTATTCAGGGTCAATAAGTTTTTTAATTGATTCTTCTGACCAGCTTTTGCATTTATATATTTTAATTTGGTTATCTTTTAATGATAATAACATTTCAGCTTTGTCTGAACTATTATCTATAACATTTACAACGTTGGCGAATTTAAGTAATTCCGATAGATTTAACAGTGATTTTTTATATCTGCTTCTTATTTTATCCTCGGGCACATCGTGTCCGCCATTCCGCACTCTGTTTTTTACTCTGTCGACATTTATCTCAACATCGCGGGTTAAAACAAAAACAACTTCTATCCAATATCCGCATATCTTTGCCCTTTTTAAAAGATCGATATTTCGTGGTGATGAAAGAACGGTTTCAAATGTAAAGCTCTTTCTGTTTTTAACTAAATTCTCTCTTAACAGTGTTGCTTTTTGCGCCGCTTCTAAATCGGAACAATGAGTCCTTGCTTTTATTTCATCAGCATTAATATATTCGCCTATTATATCAAATCCTTTCGTGACTGTTGATTTACCGGAACCGTTTGGCCCGGCGAAAACCAACACAACCGGACTAATCTCATTCATTACATATCCTCCTATGTTTAGACCGTTTAATTGTCACGATTATCAATTGCCGTTTGAATACGATTCATAAATTCATCATTACTCATATAGTAAAGATTTCTGTTTGAATCATTAACAGAAATATCAAAAGGTATGCTTTTCGTTTGTACAACTTTTTTAAAGAACATATTCACCGCGGTTGATGCATCCACTCCAAATTGTTCAAAGAGTTCTATTGCCTCTTTTTTTGTTGCTTCATCTACCGTTAAGCTTAGACGAGTCGTTGCCATATCAATAACCTCCATATTATAAATCTTTATTTTATTATATTACAATATACGTTAATTGTCAACAAATATATTCTGTTTTGCGATGTTTATATTCATTTTTACACATATATGCACATAATTTAAATGTTATATGCACAAAACAAGCTTTTCAAATGATAATATATCCCATAAGTATTACAATTAAAATAAGTGTCATTGCTGTCATCGTGTCATATATTCCATACATTACTTTTTGCCTCAAAAAATGAACCCGAAACGTTACGTTCCGGATTCATAAATCTCTTTAGCTTTTATGGTGAACACTTGTGAGTATAAGATTACGCATTTTTCTCATACTTCTCTCTGATATAATATTGTTTTTAAACAAATATTCATTAAAGTAATTCAACCAAATTTCAGCCGCAGCGCGATGTTTTTCAACATCACTATTCATATTATCTTTGCTCAAAGTGTTCACCGCCTCTCTGAGAATAATATTTATATTATAAACACCTTTGACTAAAAATATAATATATGCTTGAATCTATCTGTTTTTACTTTTGAATTAATTGTATTCCGCTGTACCCTCTCTCCTTTGACGTTCTGTGCCGCTTTAAACCTGATATAACTTCAGATTTAAAGAAAAGTGTGCTTCCAATCTCATCAAACCCGTTCTGATTACAAAATTCCAGATAGCATTCATATAAGCTGCGTGAAGAAACAAAGTCCTTATCGCAGTTTGTTTTATAAATGCAGGCTTCGGAAAATCTTAAAATAGAATTTTCACTTTGCATAAACCGCTGCTTAATCAGAAGCATTTCTTCGGTCGGAAGCAGCTTGTTTGTGTAATACTTTACTGTGCCTTCAATAAGCCATGCTAATTTGTTTTATGGGGTGGAGCTTGAAATTGACAAAGGCGGAGATTATGCGGAAGAAATTTTAAACACCGCGAATGCGCATAACTTACACTTGTATGCAAAGCACGACGGTTCAATTGATGACGGTTTTGAGCTTGTAGCGCATCCGATGACGCTTGAATATCACACAAACACAATGAACTGGAGCGGCGTAATGGATATGGCGCTGTCGCTTGACTATCGTTCGCATCAAACGCAGACCTGCGGACTGCACATTCACGTCAATCGCAAGGCTTTCGGGAACGACTATGATACGCAGGAAGATTCAATTTCACGCATAGTCCACTTTGTGGAGATGCATTGGAACGAACTGTTAAAATTCTCGCGCCGAACCGAGGCGAATATGAACCGATGGGCGAGCCGTTACGGAATTTCGACCACCGCAAAGGACACATATAAGAACGCAAAAGCCAAGCATTGCGGCAGATATGTGGCGATAAACCTTGAAAATTATTCGACGATTGAATTCAGAATTTTTCGGGGAACGCTCAGATACAAAACATTCCTTGCAACGCTCCAGCTGGTGGATGAAATCTGTAATCTTGCGATTAAACTTTCTGACAGAGAGCTGGAGGGAATGTCGTGGTCGGACTTTGTTATCAAACCTTTTCATAAGTATTCTTTTGGAATGCTTAAATGCAAGACGGTATTGTTTACTGTATTTTGTTTGCACTCGTTTTTGTACTGCTTCAAACGCCCATATCGCCTGTCTTATATAATGGTATTTATCTACAAACTGTATACTTTCTTTAAAGAAAGTATTTGCGAGCTCTGCGTAAGGTTTCCACATATCCGAAACAAAATATTTGACCTTATGGCGCTCCTCTCGGTTCCACTTTGAAAAGTAGTGCGTAAGTTCAACCGAATTACGCGACGGTAATATATCAACTATCTGTTTTCGTAAAGGATCGGTTAAAATACATTGATATTTTTCTTTTCCTGTGTTTCCTTTGAATTCATCAATAGCCAAAGCCTCCGGAGGCTTTGTCGGTTGAGAATAGTTTATCAAGTCAAAAATTCTGATTGCGGTAGAAACAGATATATTATTTAATTTAGCCACGGATGTAAATGAATACGGTTCAGATAACATTGATAAAATATTTTCAATTAATCTACTTGTCATTCGGTAGTATCTTGGCACAAACGGATGGTTTTCAGAAAATCTTTTTTTGCAGCTTGGGCAAACATATCTTCTCTTGCGATAAATCAAATTTACATTTTTTCCAAAAGCGGAAATATCCTTAATCTTTTGATAACGATAGTCATGAACGCTTTTTGTAGCAAAACCGCAGCAAGGGCATCTGTGCTCACAGTGTTTCATTTCGATAGAAATGTCTAAAGAATTTTCGGATGGAACGACATTTTTAACAATTATCCCTTGCAAACCGATTAAATTTTCTGTATAATTATTAACATAGAACATATTAAAACTCCTTAATTTTTTTGTCAACTATATTTTACAGGATTTTTTTAATATGTTCTATTCTTTTTTTCTTACCCCAACATTTATTATACAACCTTCACTATTCACTTGCATTTTATGTGTCGATTTTTTGGAAAGTGAAAAGTAATAGTGAAAAGTGAGAAAGTGAAAGTTGTATAATAAAAACGGATACCGCGGAGAGTGAAAATATGATTTTACAAGTGGAATAATATCCTAAACTAAAAATGTAAGAAACGAGGTGCCAATATGTCCGATTGGAGCGCAGCGCAGTACAGTAAATTTAAACAAGAACGAACAATATCGGCTATTGATTTAGCAAATTCGATAGAAGGCGAAAATGTTAATTCTGTATTGGATATTGGGTGCGGAATAGGAAACAGCACAGCTGTTTTAGCAAAGAAATTTCCGTGTGCTAAGATAACGGGTGCCGATAATTCCGCTGATATGCTTGCAACCGCAAAAAAGGATAATCCGGGTATTGAGTTTATAAAGCTTGATGCGGAAAAGGAAATTGACAGTATAAAAAATCGGTATGATGTTGTGTTTTCAAATGCTTGTATTCAGTGGATTCCAAATCACTGTAAGCTGTTGAAAGATTTGTTTTCTTTATTGAATGTCGGCGGAATACTTGCCGTTCAAATACCGCAGCAATCAAAGCATCCTGTTCACAGTATCATGAAATCACTGTCGAACTCTGAGAAATGGAATAACAAGCTGCGTGTTAAAAGAGCGTATAATAATCTTTCGGAAAGCGAGTATTACGATGTTTTATCGGAACTCACGGATAATTTCAGAATTTGGGAAACGACATATTTACACTCTATGCCATCGTATGAAAGCATTGTAGAATGGTATAAGGGAACAGGATTAAGACCGTATTTGGAACAGTTATCTGCCAGCGACCAAAAAGCTTATTTGTGCGATTTTATGCAATGCTTGAAAAACACCTATCCGGTGCAGAAAAACGGCGAAATAATATTCAGATTTCCAAGACTGTTCTTTATTGCACGAAAATCTAAATAGTTAGTTTTATTCAAAAAATCGAGTTTGAATTTAGTAAGAAATCGCTTCGTCTATATATTAAGTCGCAAAATTGCATTGCCATATTTTAGGCAAGGCTGTATAACAAGAGATGATGTTGCGGCAATTATATACCGTACGAGTAAAAGACAAGAAAATCCGGAGTTTTTGTCCGGATTTTCTTATGTGGATTATGACCTTGTTTTCAGATATCTGATTTTGAGCTAAATAATTTTAATAAGCAAGCCCGGCTCGGATTTATCCTTTGCAGCGCAGAGATTAGCGACTGCCGAAAACGGAATTGTAATATTTTTTCCGTCAGTATGTATTTGGTCCGTTATGTCATATGCAAAATCATCGGAAAGATTTTGTGCATATATTTTAACATTTGTTTTTTCGCTTGAAAAGCTGAGCGTGACGGATTTAAAATATCCGAATAATCCGAATGTGTCGCTGTCGGCAGCATCAAGTAAAACATCACAGAGCGGTGTATAATATTTACGCTTTTTTGTTCGTGCAAGAAATGCAACAGATACTGCACCATTTGGGTTTCTGGACGCTATCACATACGGAATTTCTCCGTTTTCATCGGGAGTAATGACCGGTAATGGCATATTTCTGCTGATTGCAGAGCAAGCTGTTTTGGTAATTGTATTGCCTTCAAGGCAGTTTTTTATTGAGTCCATATCAAACCACCAGCGCTCAATTTCAGCATCTGAATTTTGCAAATTCCAAGTATCTGTCAGCATTTTTTCGGAAATATAAACATTGTTTTTGTCAGCGGCAAATGCCGGAGCAATTCTGTGCCAACGCACGGCACGGAGCACCTCCTCCGTCTTGCGTTTTAAGTCGCGGTGACACTCCGGAAAAGACATATCGGCTCTTCCGTCGGGCAGATTCCCGTTATACGGGTGACGCATTATCCCCATAGCAAATCCCCCGGCAGCCGCAGCGTATGCTTCATCTTCGCAATTTACAAGACTTTTTGCCTCGCCGGTGTAATCGGCAACCTTCAAAATCAGAGCGAGCTTTTCCATAGTCATAGGAATGGACATGATTGCCGGAACATCGTAAGTTCTGAATGTGTCGGAAAACGAAATATAGTTTGCGTTAAATGCGTTTTCTACAATAAGCTCCGGTGTGTATTTGTGTGCAAGCTCGGAAAGTTGTCTGCGAAAATCTTCGTTGCAGCATTTTTTGCCCCAGTCAACTTTCCAATAGCGCATACCTGCCTCTTGTGCGGCTTTTAATTTCTCAATCCAGTATTCGGTGCATGCCCTGCCGCTAAGCAGTACCGGTGATTCCTGAGCACATACCCAACCGCCGAGACCTTTCCAACCGAGAGACTCTACTTTGGAACATAGGCTCTTTAAGGCATTTGCGGGATTATCATCTTTATAGAAAGAGGCGAATTTTTGACGGTCAAGAATAAGACTTCCGTATTTACTTTCGTCATCTTCCGGCGGAACATCCCAACTGTCATCCATCACAAAAAAGAGATCTTGTCTCGCTTTTTCATAAAATGATGTCCAGGCATACGGATACGCGCTTGAAAACATACTTTTTTCATTAATTATTTTTCTCTGACGGGCAGGTTTACCGTCACTCGTGGCATAGAGTTGAGCCTGCCAGGTGCAGTAATAATCCGGAGACGGGTTTTCAATATCCGGAATAAAGTTAATATCTATTTTTTTCATAATGGTTCCTCCTCAAATTATTTATCATTTTGTTAAGTTAAATGAAAGTT
>CADBUP010000124.1 GCA_902797885.1 uncultured Ruminococcus sp. | reverse complement strand
TGCCGCAACGGGCGCGGCGGCGGATTTATGGGCGGAGGGCAATTACTTCAGAGCAATATCTTGCTGAAAATGACTTTTTCGACAGTCTGGGCTTCCCCTTTCGGGGAAGCTGTGCTTAACTTTTTATCTGGCTTTCGACCAAGCTCTCTCCACAGTAGATTTGACGAAGCTTAGGCTTCTCAATCTTTCCCGTGGGGTTTCTCGGTACGTCAGCAAATATTATCTTTCGCGGTCTTTTATATCTAGGAAGTTCCGTACAGAAATCATTTATATCCTCTTCTGTTGTGTTTGCGCCCTCTTTTAATTCAATTATTGCCGCCGTTATCTCTCCGAGTCTTTTATCCGGAAGGCCTATAACAGCCGCATCCTTAACCGCCTCATTAGAGCGGAGAAAATCCTCGATTTGAACAGGATAGATATTCTCACCGCCCGATATGATTACATCCTTCTTTCGGTCAACAAGATAAATGAACCCGTCCTCATCCTCGCGCGCCATATCGCCCGTAAACAGCCATCCGTCCTCTAAAACCTCAGCCGTCGCTTTTTCATCATTGAAGTAACAGTTCATCACTCCCGGGCCCTTGACCGCAAGCTCGCCGACCTCGCCGGGTTTAACATCATTTCGGTTCTCGTCAACTATTCTCGTCTGCCAGCCAAAACCGGCCTTTCCGATTGCGCCTACCTTATGAATGTTATCAACGCCAAGGTGAACACAGCCGGGACCTATCGATTCGCTCAGGCCATAGTTTGTATCATACTTCTGATTCGGGAAGTATTTCTGCCAGCGTTTAATGAGGCTCGGCGGAACAGGCTGAGCACCAATGTGCATAAGTCTCCACTGCGACAGATGATATTCTTCAAGCTTGATTTCTCCTCTGTCTATCGCGTCAAGTATATCCTGTGCCCAGGGAACAAGAAGCCATACGATTGTACAGCGCTCTTCCGATACGGTTCTGATAATCCACTCGGGCTTAATTCCCTTTAAAAGGACAGCCTTTCCGCCAGAGATAAGGCTTCCGAACCAGTGCATTTTCGCACCTGTATGATAAAGCGGCGGAATGCAGAGAAATACATCGTCCTTTGTCTGACCGTGATGATTCTGTTCCACCCTGCAGGCGTGAATAAGACTTCTGTGTGCGTGAACTATCGCCTTCGGGAAGCCTGTTGTTCCCGACGAAAAGTATATTGCCGCCTCATCGTCCTCACAGAGTTCAACCTTCGGCGCGTGCGTTGAGCAGTATGTAACAAGCTTGTCATAGCTTTCGGCAAATGTCGGACAGTCATCGCCGACATAGAAGGTGCACTGTACATTTTTTAATCTGTTACAGATTGACTCAACACGTCCGGTGAATTCAGGGCCGAATATGAGGACGTCCGCCTCAGCAAGACCCACACAGTATTTTATCTCATCTGCTGTGTATCTGTAGTTAAGCGGAACGGCGAGAGCACCCGCCTTTAATATTCCGAAATAAATGGGGAGCCATTCAAGACAGTTCATCAAAAGAATAGCAACCTTATCGCCTTTTTTAATACCTCTGCTTAAAAGCAGATTCGCAAAGCGGTTCGCCTTTCTGTCGAACTCCTTCCATGTGATTTCCGAACGAAAGGCGTCTTTGTTGCTTCCCTCTATCAAAGAGTAATCGCGCCATGTTATATGATGCTCTTCACCGCTCGGCGGATTTACCTCTACCAGAGCAACATCGTTCGGATACTGTTCTGCATTTCTCTCAAGTAATTCAGTAATAACCATTTCAGATTCTCCTATCTTAAAAATATATCAATCACCCAAGCATTCTTTTTTATGAACGCTTACCGTCTCCTCATAACATTCAAAGGCTCTGTCCAAAAATTCCTTATCCGGTGATTTTGTAAACAGGCTTACAACCGGAACAATTATCATTCCCATGAGCATTGCAAAAGCGCCGCAGTTAATCGGCGACTGAAGAACAGCCGGCAAGGTTGATTTGGCAAGCATATTCCAAAGCATAATTCCCACGCCGAATATAAATGATACCCAAACCGAAGCGGCAGACGCTTTTCTGTTGTATAATCCATAAATAAACGGTGCTAAAAATGCCCCGGCAAGCGCACCCCATGAGATTCCCATAAGCTGTGCGATAAATGTGACATTACTCTTGTACTGCATAATGGCAATTATAACAGATATAAGTATAAATACAACTATAAGTCCTCTGATACAAAGAAGCTGTTTTTTATCATCCATCTTTTTAACTATATGTCCCTTTAAAAGGTCAAGTGTAAGTGTGGAGCTTGATGTCAGAACCAGCGATGAAAGCGTAGACATCGATGCCGACAGGACGAGGATTACAACGATTCCTATAAGTATATCGGGAAGTCCGCTGAGCATAGCCGGGATTATAGAATCATAACCCTCTGTGGCAATATTCACCTTATCGGCAAACAGCCTTCCGAAACCACCGAGGAAGTAGCATCCTCCGGCAACCACAACGGCGAAGAGAGTAGAAATCACGGTTCCCTTTTCAATCGCCTTCTCGTTCGTGATTGAATAAAACTTCTGAACCATCTGTGGAAGCCCCCACGTTCCGAGCGAAGTGAGAATAACTATACAAAGCAGTCCGAACGGGTCGGGACCAAAGAATGATGCGAACACGCCCGGTACGTCAGAGACCTTAGGGTCATGTACCTGTGCAAGCTGTGATATTGCCGACATAAATCCGCCCTTCTGCATCAAAACGGCGGCGATTACCGCAACTATTCCGAAAAGCATTATTATCCCCTGAATAAAGTCGTTTACCGCTGTCGCCATATATCCGCCGGCTATAACATAGAATGCGGTAAGAACCGCCATTGCGATTATACAAACGCTATAGTCTATGTTAAAAGCCATTGCGAACAACCTTGAAAGACCGTTGTAAAGCGATGCAGTGTATGGAATAAGAAAGACAAAAACGATAATCGACGCGCCTATTTTAAGGCTCTCACTCTTATACCTCTTTCCGAAAAATTCAGGCATTGTCGCACTCCCTAAGTGCTGAGTCATAAGACGGGTTCTTCTTCCCAAGACCACCCAAGCAAGAAGCGAGCCGAGTGCGGCATTTCCGAGACCAATCCATGTAGACGCAAGGCCGAACTTCCACCCGAATTGTCCGGCATAGCCCACAAAGATAACGGCCGAAAAGTATGATGTTCCGTAAGCGAAAGCAGTAAGCCACGGGCCGACAGAACGTCCGCCGAGGACAAAGCTGTTTACATCGGTGGCGTGCTTTCTGCAGCTAATTCCGACCGATGCCATAACAGCAAAGAACAAAATTAACATTCCGATTTTCAAAAACATTTAAACCAACCCTTTCTGTATTAAGGGCATTAAAAAACGCCCCCATATAATTATGAGGGCGAAAAATTCGCGGTACCACCTCATTTTATCACCTCCTCACGGAAGCGACCTTTACGAGTACTGCCCGGGTGAAGCCGATTCTCGGCAGAGCCAATACTCTCTTGCTGTAACGGGCAATCCCGTCGCAGCCTACTCAGAAACAAACTCCTTTCGGTACGCAGCTCGCGAAATGTATTCAGAAAATCACAGTCTGCTGTCTCGCAGCAACCGACAGCTCTCTCAAAGACCTACAGAAATCCCTACTTGTTTTCGGTCATAGCCTTTAATATTTAATATCTGTATTATAATGCTTTAATTTCAATCTGTCAAGTATTTTTTGAAAAAAAATAAATTTTTTTGAAAAAATGCTTGATTTTTTAGCAGAGTTATGATATACTATCAAAGTCATTTGATATGCCG
>CADBUP010000123.1 GCA_902797885.1 uncultured Ruminococcus sp. | reverse complement strand
CAGAGACGTAAGGAAGCAGCTGAGAAAGCGAAGATTGAGCTTTCGGGCGTTATGTCATCAAATATTAACCTTCCGTTTATTACGGCTGACGCAACAGGCCCCAAACACCTTGATGTCACACTTACACGTGCACAGTTCGATTCGCTCACAGCCGATTTGGTTCAGGCAACGATGGAGCCGACCAAAAACGCTCTGCGTGACGCAGGTCTTTCGGCAAGCGATATAGACAAGGTTCTCCTTGTCGGCGGTTCATCAAGAATCCCGGCTGTTCAGGCGGCGGTTCAGAACTTCATCGGAAAAGAGCCGCATAAGGGCATTAACCCGGATGAATGTGTTGCTATCGGCGCATCGATTCAGGCAGGTGTCCTCTCGGGCGACGTTGAAGATTTGGTACTTCTCGATGTTACCCCGCTTTCACTCGGTATCGAGACAATGGGCGGCGTATTCACAAAGCTGATTGACAGAAACACAACCATTCCGACAAAGAAGAGCCAGGTATTCTCCACCGCGGCGGATAACCAGACCAGCGTTGAAGTTCACGTCCTTCAGGGCGAGCGCGAGATGGCCGCTTATAACAAGACCCTCGGAAGGTTCACACTCAGCAACATTCCGCCGGCACCGAGAGGCGTTCCTCAGATTGAGGTTACCTTTGATATAGACGCAAACGGCATAGTAAACGTTTCGGCTAAGGATTTGGGTACAGGCGCAGAGCAGAAGATAACCATTACTTCAAGCACAAACCTCTCTGACGCAGACATCGATAAGGCTGTTAAAGAAGCCGAGAAGTATGCTGAAGAGGATAAAAAGAAGAAGGAAGAGGTTGACGTCCGCAACAACGCAGACAGCCTTGTATATCAGACAGAAAAGACCCTCGGCGAGCTTGGCGACAAGATTTCGGCAGACGAAAAGGCATCGGTTCAGACGGAGGTTGATAAGCTGAAGGAGTTACTCAAGGCTTCTCCGCTTGACACCGAGGCGGTTAAGGCTCAGACCGATACCGTTCAGAAGAGCTTCTATTCAATTTCCGAAAAGCTCTATGCACAGGCCCAGCAAGCACAGCAGGCACAGCAGGGTGCTGCACAGGGTCAGCAGGCAGGCGGCGCACAACAGGGCCCCGGCGGTGACAATGTGGTTGACGCAGAGTACACCGAGGTTGACGACAACAATAAATAAGATTACCTGATTCGGGCTGTTGCAGATTGCTTCAGCCCATTTGGGCGTAATATGCCCCATCGAGCATAGTATAGGAGATTTTCATATGGCAGAAAAAAGAGATTATTATGAGGTTCTGGGCGTTGACAAGAACGCCTCGGCAGACGAAATAAAAAAGGCTTACCGAAAGCTGGCTAAAAAGTATCACCCCGACCTTAACCCCGATGACAAGGAGGGTGCAGAGGCCAAGTTCAAGGAAGCGACCGAAGCCTATGAGGTATTGAGCAACCCCGAAAAGAAGAGCAAGTATGACCAGTTCGGTCATGCGGCCTTTGACCAGACGGCGGGCGGCGGCTATGGCGGCGGTTACGGCGGCGGCTTCGACGGCTTTGATATGGGTGATATATTCAGCAGCTTTTTCGGCGGCGGCTTCGGCGGGGCACAGCGCCAGAATCCTAACGCCCCGCGCCGCGGCAGAGATATAGCCTATAACATAGATATGAGCTTTGAAGAAGCGTGCTTCGGAACGGAACGCGAGATTACCATTAACCACCTCGAAAAGTGTGAGGAATGTAACGGAAGCGGCGCGGCGAAGGGAAGCTCACCCACCACCTGTCCCACCTGTCACGGAACGGGTCAGGTCAGAACCGTTCAGCGGACGCCTCTCGGGAACTTCCAGAGCGTTCACACCTGTGACAGCTGCGGCGGTAAGGGTACGATAATCAAAGACCCATGTAAGAATTGCGGCGGCAAGGGAACAGTCCGCCGCGGCAAGAAGGTTCGTGTTAAAATTCCGGCGGGCATCGACAACGGCCAGCAGGTATTCGTACGCGGCGAGGGCGACGCGGGCGCAAACGGCGGCGCAAACGGCGACTTGATTTTAAATGTTCGGGTCAGAAGCCATAAGCTGTTCGTAAGACAGGGCTATGATATTTTATGCGAATATCCTATCTCGTTTGTTCAGGCAACGCTCGGCGCAGAGGTTCAGGTTCCCACGATTGACGGAAAGGTTTCTTATACAATTCCCGAGGGAACACAAGACGGCACGGTATTTCGCCTTAAGGGAAAAGGTATACAAAAGATTAACTCGACCCAGCGCGGTGACCAGTATGTCACGATTAAGATAGAGATTCCTAAGGGTCTGACCGAAAGTCAGAAAGAGATTCTCAGGAACTTCGACAACAGCGTCGAACCCGGGAAATACAAAAAACGCAAGTCGTTCTTCGATAAGATGAAGGACCTCTTGAAATAGCCGAAAAATAACACAAAAGAATTTTTGAATTAATTATAAGAAACAATTTTGAATTATTATAAGGAACAATTTTTATGGATTGGATTAAAACTACTATAACAACAACCGCCGACGGGATTGACCCGGTCAGCGGAAGGCTTTTAGAGCTTGGCATAAGCGGCATTGAAATATCCGATAAAGACGATTTCATTGAGTTTCTCGAAAACAACAGAAAGTATTGGGATTATGTTGATGAGGAGCTTGAAAAGCTGAAATATGCCGACACCCAAATCACGTTCTATCTCTCCCGCGGAGCGTCGGGGATAGAACAGTTAAACGCCGTCAGGGCATCTATGAGGGAGCTTAAGGCTCTTGACACCGACAATGCCTACGGAAGCCTTGAAATATCGACCGACAACGTTAAGGACAAGGACTGGTCCGAAATCTGGAAGCAATACTTCCACCCTATCCCGGTCGGGGAGAAGATTCTGATTTGCCCCGCATGGGAGGATGCGAAGAACCCGGACGGCAGGACGGTGTTCACGGTTAATCCGGGGCTTAGCTTCGGCACAGGCTCACACCCCAGCACGAGGTTCTGTCTTGAAGAAATCGAAGAAAATCTCAAAAAGGGCGATACTGTTCTCGACCTCGGCTGCGGCTCGGGAATTCTTTCAATCACGGCGCTCCTGCTCGGTGCTTCCTCTGCTGTCGCCGTTGATATTGATTCAAACGCAACGGACGTTGCGCACAGCAACTTAAAGCTTAATAAGCTGACAGACGAAAATTACACAACCTACACCGGCGACATCACCTCTGAAAAGGAGTTAAGAGATAAGCTCGGGAAGCACGATTTGGTTATCGCCAACATTGTTGCGGATGTTATCATTGCCATTGCGCCGTACATCCGCGAGTTTATGAAGCCCGGCTCAACTTTTATCTGTTCAGGCATAATTTTAGAGAGGCTTGACGAGGTTAAAGCCGCCCTGACCGAGAACGGTCTTAACATAACAAAGGTCAAAAATGATGATGATTGGGCGGCGATTACCGCGAAACAGCGGCTTTAAGCCAAACAGTGAGGTTATGATTTTAAGAAGATTTTTTACCGAACCGGAAAATATAAACAAAAACACCGCCGTTATCTTAGAAGATGCGGCGCACATAAAAAAGGTTCTTAGGATGAACCCGGGTGATGAGATTCTGATATTTGACGGAAGCGGCCGCGAGTACACGGCACGGCTTTCGGAAATCGGCTCAGACCGGTGTCTTGCCGAAATAATATCGGCCGAGATGTCAAAGCAAGAGCCGACCGTCAAGGTCACCGTTTTTCAGGCGGTTCCGAAATCGGGGAAGATGGAGGGAATAATCCAAAAAGCGGTTGAGCTCGGCGTGACGGGAATCGTTCCCGTTGCCGCGGACAGGTGTGTGTCAAAGCTTGACGGCGGAAAGCGTGAAGCCGAAAAGCTCAAACGCTGGAACAAGGTTGCCGTTGAGGCGGCAAAGCAATGCGGCCGTGGAATCCTGCCGAGGGTTGAACCCTGTATCGGATTCAAGGCCGCAATAGAACGGATGAAAGAATCGGGGCTTGCGCTTATGCCGTATGAAATGCTCGGTCATGACGGAGTTTCAAATCTAAAGGATATTCTTGACAAGAGCGATTCGGCCGACATATCAATCATTATCGGCCCGGAAGGCGGGTTCTCTGACAGCGAGGCGGACTATGCCTTAAAAAGCGGAATAACCATGGTCGGACTTGGGCACAGAATTCTCCGAACCGAAACGGTCAGCTCGATGATGCTTTCGATAATTATGTATGCTAAAAATTCACTTTAGGCAGCGTGACGCTGCATCCTTTCGCCGGGCATAGCATAGGTGAGACCATTGCATTGTCCGCCGAGCCACAAAAATTATCGATAACATACCTACACGGCAGCGTGACGCTGCACCCTTTCGCCGGGCATAGCATAGGTGAGACCATTGCATTGTCCGCCGAGCCACAAAGATTATCGATAACATACCTACACGGCAGCATGGTGCTGCAACAAACATGAAAAAGACATCGTCTTGTCCTGCCCACCGGATAACAGGCGATTAAACAAAAATATGTGGGCGGAAAGGCGATTTTTAAATGTCAAATTCAAAAAATTCAAGAGAATTAATTCACGAAGAAAAACTCGCAAAAAAACGTGCGTCAGAGGAGTATAAAGAGCATCTCACCAATTGGTATATGCTTCAGCTTTCATGGGGAATAGTAGGAATCATCGCCCTTTTGTACCTCGGTTCACTCTATAGAGATGTGAACGCCCTTGTTCATATGCAGACCGTTACATGGATTCTGACCGGTGTGTTCGCTGTAGGAGGTCTTGTTGTCTTTGGTTTAGGAAAGGGCGGCATTATCAAAAACACAAAACGAGCTAATAACTATGCGATATTTCTCGGGGTATGCACACTCTTTGCACTATGGCTTTCGCTGTACAACAGAATCAGACCGATAATGGAAACTGTTGCAAGGGCAATCACAAGGAACCCTGCGCTTTCGGTCAACTCATACTGGAACACGCGGATACCGATTATCGCCATATCGGCATATCTGATAATCTCGTTTATCGTATATACGGTTAAGGTATTAAAAAAATAGGAATAAAGACCGGCCTGTGTTATTGCAAGCCGACCTTTATTTATATACTTCCACAGCAGGAAAAATCACTATCGATATAGTTGGCGAGGAATCTAAACCTTGTTTTGATTGTATGCTCTCACTTGATTTATTCCCTTCCGAGCCGTTTTCAGGCTCATTACAGAATATGCAGACAACCCATATTTTGTTATTGATTATTCCCTCTTATTATTCGGAGGATATGATTACTCTCCACGCGTCAATAAGCCTGTCTAAGCTCCACGCCGCGTTCGCCGGCGAGGTCGAAGGAAGGCATACCGCCGAAATTCCGATTTTCTCTTTCGTATACTTATTAAAATATTTTTCGGCGGTTCTTCCGTTCACAAAAATACGGCTGATTCGGCTGTTCTTTAATATTCCGCTCAGGTCATTCGCGGTGACATCCCTGATTGAGCTGTCAGAGCTTCCCGTTATCTCACAGGACGAAATAACGTCCCATAGGGCAATTTTATTCCTGTGGAGAAATGCCTTCTTCTCGGCTATAGTGTTCGGAGTATCCTCCCCGAACACAGCCGAGGTCACCCTCCAAAACCTGTTCTGAGGATGGCCGTAAAAGAACATCTGTTCTCTTGACTTTACCGACGGAAAGCTCCCCAATATCAACACTTCTGAGTTTTCGTCATACTCCGGCGGAAACGGATGTATTATCATATTAAATCACCTGTCCTTACAGAAATATTATACCACATTCCGCCGGCTCTTACAACCCGAACCGCCCCGAAAGAACTCCATTAATATATTTTAATTTTTCGCCTTTTTCAAAATCAGTATTTCATATTTCTTTAAGCCGACCCTTCCGCTCACGCTCTCGTACGTTTCGATATTTTTAAGAGCCGATTTAACATTGATTTCAACATCGGTCTTGTTCCAGTTCTGGATAAAGAGGAATACCTCCGTCTCATTTTCTCTAGTGCGGACGGATACCCCGTCGGGAAAGCTTACATACTCCGCCGCCGAGGAAACCCCGACCGAAATCGAGTCATAGAAGTCTTTGACAAAATCATCATCGCCACGGAAGGCTATGTAATACGCTCTTCCCTTTCCATAGGTATTAACCGTCACCGCACTCTCTTTCGCATAGAAATCGTCATTGTATCTCGCGAGGGTCTCGGCCGTATCCGGGTGTATAATCTCACAGTAATCAAACGCGGAATACTCGTTTCCGTTAAATCCAACGCTGTTTCTGTCCTCGGGATAGAGAGTGTCTATCTCCTCGTTCCATATTCCGAAAAGTTCCTTCAGCTTTCCCCCGGGGAAGCCGCCGAGGAAGCACAGGTCGTCCTCGTTCACATATCCGCTCATAAATCCCGAGACCAAAATTCCGCCGTTTTTCACAAACTCAAAAAGTTTTTCCGAAACGCCCGGCTTTATCATATAGAGCATCGGTGCGGCAATAATCTTATACCCCGAGAAATCCTGCTCACTATCTATTACATCGGTGTTGATTCCGTTCCTCCAGAAATATTTATAATGCTTTAAACATTCATCTTTGTATTTTTTGTCATCCTTCTGAAAGCCGTTGGCACACTCTATCGCCCAGTAGTTTTCCCAGTCATAGATTATCGCCGCCTCTGCCTTCACATCGCTTCCCTGAACCGCGGATATATTTTTGAGTCTCTCTCCGAGCTCGGCCGCCTCTTTAAAAACCCGGGTATTTTCGTGACCGCAATGGTCAACCACCGCCCCGTGAAACTTCTCGGCCGAGCCGCGGCTCTTCCGCCACTGAAAATACTGAACCGAATCAGAACCGTCGGCTATCGCCTGAAGCGATGAAAGAATGTTCATTTCCGGCCGTTTAAGCTTATTATACTGCTTCCAGTTCACATTGCTCGGCGTGCTTTCCATGAGCAGGAAGGGCTTATGCTTGATTGAGCGGCATACGTCATAGATAAGCGAAACCCCCGCCGCCGTTTCGGCATTTCCCTTCGGCGACTCCCAATCGGGATATGCATCCCAGCAGGCAAAATCAATATAATCCTTAAACTTAAAATAGTCAAGGTTGGTCAGGTCGCCGTGGAAGTTGGTTGTAACCGGAATATCGGGCGCAATGCGTTTAAGCGGCTCAATTTCATTCTTATAAAAATCAATCGTCTGATGTGTGGCAAATCTCTTCCAGTTAATCGTCAGCGCGCTTGACGAAGTCTCGCCTATGCTCAGCGGCGGCTCAATCTGTGACCAATCCGTATAGGTGTGGCTCCAGAACGAATTCCACCACTCAAAATTCAGCTTGTCCAGGTCGTTGTTATAACGCTTTTTCAAGAACACTCTGAAGGCCTCTGCGCAAAGCTCGCAACGACAGTCCAATCCGTATTCGTTTGATACGTGCCATGCCAGAATCGCAGGGTTATCCTTAAAGTGAAGCGCAAGCCCTTCGTTTATCTCTCTGACCTTTTCCCTATAAATCGGCGATGTGAAACAGTGATTGTGCCGAACCCCGTGCTTATGCCTTACTCCGTTTTCGTCCGTCCTTAAAATTTCGGGGTACTTCATACTCATCCACGCCGGTCTCGCTCCGCTCGGTGTCGCCAAAATCGTCTTGATTCCGTTTTCGTATAAACGGTCTATCACCTTTTCATAAAAAGAAAAGTCATACTCTCCCTCGCGCGGCTCCATCACGCTCCAGCCGAAAATGCCTATCGACATCACGTTACAGCCCGCTTTTTTCATAAGCTCAATATCCTTCTCCAAAATCTCGGGTGAGTTCATCCACTGTTCGGGATTATAATCCCCTCCGTACAAAAATGACATATTATTATACCTCCTGTCGGTCAAACCGCCGAATAATGCCTGCCGCGGCAATACTGCCTCGGCAAGCGACGGCTTCCTGTTCCGTTTTTTAAATTATGTATTGATTATAACATATTTTTGTTGTATAATATAGGTATTTAAGGGTTAAAAAACAGTAAAATGGGTTCAGAACAGGGGGCATAAAAATGCTGAGTCTTGACCGAAAGGCTTTAAAAGACGCCTTTAAAAATGTATGTGAGCTTACGAATACCGTCCTCACACTCTTTGACAATAACAAAAACCACGTTTTCTCATACGGAGCACACCCTCTTTTTCTCTGTCATAAAATCCGTGCCGTTAAAGAACTTGAAGATAAATGCGAGGCGTGTAACCGCCTCGGTTTAAGCAATGCGTGCCAGAGGCGGGGCGGCTATATATACAGATGTCATATGGGTTTGACCGAGGCGGTGTCGCCGATTATCCGAAACGATGAAATTATAGGATATATTATGCTCGGAAAGGTTGCCGAGGTCAAAAATATTCCGTTCATAAAACAACAGATTCACGCTTGCTGTGAAAAATATAACCTCCCCGAGGCCGAGCTTTTAAAAAGTATAGACGAAATCCCCCTTGTCACACGCGAGACGGTGTCCGGCTGTACTAATATACTTAATATGCTGTCGAGCTACCTCCTGCTTAACAATATTATAGATTTAAAAATGCCTCCGCTGAACGCTCAAATAGACAGCTATATAACAAAAAATCTGAACGGCGACCTCTCGGTTAAGGCGCTTTGCGCTCACTTCGGAATTTCAAAAACCAAGCTGTACAGAATCTCTGTCGACAGCTATAACCGCGGCATATCTGAGCATATAAAAGAAATGCGCATAGAAAAAGCGAAGGAACTGCTCCGCGGCGACCTGAATGTCACACAGGTCGCCGAAGCAGTCGGGATTCCGGATTCAAATTATTTTATAAAGGTTTTTAAGAAACAGACAGGATATACCCCTCTGAAATACAAAAAATCCCTTAAAAAAACTACTACCGAAGAAATATAGCAAAATCTTGCCGAAGGAACAGCTTTTCGGAACGCATAGGAAATATCCCCCAAAAAGGATATCTGCCTCTTAATATGGCTATATATTCGTTACAGGTTTTAAAGTTCCTTCGTCCTACATACGGTTTTCAAAAACAATATATTGATACGGTTTAAGCGTAAGCGTACTTCCCGAGACTGTGAAATTCCCTAAAAGAATGTTTTCTGGGACAAAGTCAAGAAGTATTTCACAGGATTTATCTTTTGCGTTTCCTATAAACACAATCTCGTCATTTTCAAGACGTCTTTTAAAAGATATTATACATTCACCGTCATATGAGTCAATCCAAACCGTTTCGCCGAATCTTAAAACATCGCTTTCTTTTTTAAGCTTATTCAGCTTCTTTATTATATCCTGTCTCCTCATACTCTCGGGTGTTGACTTACGCGTTCTGTCCGTCACCTCAAACTTACCCATATGAAAACGGTTGGCGAACATATTGAGATGCGCCGTGCAGGCAAGCTCGTTTCCCGTATAGACCATCGGTATTCCGTCTATCAGATAATTTATAACTAAAATCTGTTCCATTCCGGCATGAGTTGCACCCTTTTCCACTCGCGCGGGCCAGTCTGTGACGGTATCGTGATTATCCATATCGTGAAGGAGAAGCGCTCCCGTCGGTGCCGCATCGTTGAACTCCTTCCATCTTTCGGAGAGGGTCCTCGCTTCGCCGTCTCCACAGAATATATCATACAGTCTGTTGTGCCAGCCGAACGTGTACGATGAGTCAAAGGCAATCGCCATTTTCTCATACCCTTCACCCTCGTTAATCAGAATCGAATCGGGCTTTATCCGCTGCATCCGCCTCCGCGCTTCCTTCCAGAAATCGACGGGAACGGCGTCACCGACGTCGCATCTGAATCCGTCTGCGTCGCAAACGCCTATGTAGTATGTCATATTACAATACAGATATTCGCGGAGCCCCTCACACTTAAAGTCCAGCTCCGGGAAGTGCCAACACGTAGTAATAAATGAACCGTCGGGGTTCTGCTTAATAAATTCGGGATGTCTTTTAACAATCGGTGCATTCGGTCCGATATGGGCGTATACCAAATCAAGAATCACCTTCATATCAAGCTCATGAGCCTTTTTAATAAGCTCCTTTAAGTCATTCATCGTACCATATTCTTCATCTATGGAAAAATAATCGTTCATCCTATATGGATTTTTAGGGTTATTTGTTTCAGACGCTTTTTGCCTTTCGCTCCAAAACCTTTCGTCGGTACTGTCATCTTCCTCAAACACCGGGCACAGATAAACAATGCCAAAACCTAAGGATTTTAAATAAGGAAGCTCCTCTGCAACCGCCCTTATCGTCCCTTCCTTTGAAAATGTTCTCGGATTCACTTGATACACCGCCGAACGCGTCAGCCATTCGGGCGATGTTATTGCCTTGTTTTTCATATTATCGCTCCTCACTTTTAAAATTCACTTCGTGCGTTATATGCGTTTTTATTATTTTTATATTATTATAATGCCCTTTATTCAAAAAGTAAATCAAATATCCAATCCGATTATTCAAAAATTCGGCACTTGACTTATGCTCGTTTTTTTAATATAATCAGTTATATACAATTCCCTCGGGAGGCTTTGATATGTTTAGCTGTGATGATTTAAACATAGAAATTTTAAATATATTTTTAATCAATCGTGAAAAGTGTGAATACAATACCCCCAAGCGGCCGTTTCACATATTGACAAAACGTGTCAGGGGCTATAGCGATATGTTTTTCGGTAATCGCCGGTTCAGGCTCGGCACAGATCAGCTTTTTTATATTCCGGCCGACACGGAATACTCACGGAAATCATATGACAGCGAGGTGATTATTGCCATACACTTTAATATTATCAACCGCACCGTTGACAAACCCGAAGAGGTATTGGTGAATTCCGGAACAGTAGATAATATTTTGTATAAGATGCATAGCGCATGGTGCGGCCGAAAGACCGGATACAGATATGAGTGTACCTCTATGCTTTACAAGTTATTAAGCGAAATAATAATCCCCGAAAAACGGACAGAGGCATATATGACCTTAGAAAAATCGATTGAATATATTAAGGATAACCTGCGTTCAAAAATGACAGTTAAACAGCTTTCGGATATGTGCAGCATCAGCGAGACCTATTACCGAAGGCTGTTTAAAAAGGAGTTTGGCTTATCGCCCGTTGAATATATAAACAATAAGAGAATCCTTATGGCAAAGGAAATGCTATTGAGCGGATATTTTTCCGTTTCCGAAACGGCGTATGAATGCGGCTTTTCGGAAACGAGATATTTTAACGCCGTGTTTAAAAATTCCACCGGAATGTCACCGACACAATTTATACATAGCTTTCAAGGCAAATAAAAATTTTATAGATAAACAGGACGGTCATCGTAAAACGTCCGTTCTTCGGGTAATTGGCAGTTCCGATAGTCGAATTTTCAGACAGCGCGGAACAGAATATGCGCCGGCCGAGTATCGTCTTAAATTAAAAACGTATTAATAAGTCCAAATGCGGAAAATTAGCTATCAACTAAAATATTTGACGCAAAAACACAAAATAATGCTATATTTATGCATTGAACGTGACGTAATAATCCTTTATAATATTTATAAAAATAAAATTACAGAAAGGACTGTTATTATGAAAATACATTTTTACCAAACCAACGAGAATCATATGCTTACAGAAAAACGACTTTTTAATAATGCACAGAAAAATGACTGGATTTCCACCGTTATGGTAGATGAAACGCCCGTAAACGACAGCTTCAGCGGCTTTGGTGTAGCAATAACCGGAAGCTCATGCTACGAATTATCAATAATGCCCCCGGCTCAGAGAGATGAGTTTTTGTCAGACATATACGGAAAAGACGGCCTTAACCTCTCGGTGGCAAGGGTTTCCATAGGTTCGAGCGACTATTCACCCTCTGTATACTCATACTGTGACACGCCGAATGATACCGAACTCAAAACTTTCTCAATCGATATCGACAAGGAATTTATAGTTCCTATGATTAAAGAGGCAATAAAGCACAACCCCGATTTAAAATTCCTCGCTTCCCCCTGGAGTCCTCCGGGTTGGATGAAAACGGGCGGTCTTTTATCCTGTGGTTATATGCGTGACAAATACATAGACTGCTATGCGGACTACTTTGTTAAATTTATAAAGGCGTATGGAGAAGAGGGTATTAAAATAGACGCCGTTACCCCACAGAACGAACCCGAATCTCATCAGACAGGTACTTCGGTTGCGTGCATTTGGTCCCCCGATACCGAAGCAAAATTTATGATCAGGCTTAAAGAAAAATTAATGGAAAACGGTCTTGGTACTGAAATTTGGATGTATGACCACTGCTTTATCGGCTGGCCACGAATTGTATGGACTCTTAATGAATATCCTGAGCTTTCCGAGTGTGTGGACAGCGTTGCGCTTCATTATTATGAAGGCGGAATCGAGCTTGTTGACAATATAAAAGCGGCTCACCCGAATATGAAGTGGAACTTCACCGAAGGCGGTCCGCGTCTTGTTGAGAACTATGATACCGACTGGGTAAAATGGTCGCTTATTATGGCGCGTTCACTTGCCCACGGGTGTGAAAGCTTCTTTGGCTGGAACCTTCTTCTCGACGAAGACGGCGGTCCCAATATCGGTCCGTTCTTTTGCGGCGGTCTTGCAACACTCAACTCGCAAACAGGCGAACTGTCATACAGCGGTCAGTATCATGCGTTTAAACACTTTTCAAGGTTCATTAAACGCGGCGCAAGGATTTATCCCGCTAAGCTGAGCGAAGATTTTTCGTGTCCCGCATTTGGCTTTCCGAAATCAATGAGGATTCCCGTTGTATGCGTTGCAGCGGACAATCCTGACGGAAGCCACGTTTTGGTAATGGTAAACTCATCCGATTTTAAGCGTCAGGCACAATATTATTACGATAATAAATGGTGGTATACCGAGCTTCTGCCCAAGTCAATTTCAACGCTTGTTTTTGAACCGTAATATTTTAATCTAATATATAGAAACATCAGCCGCCATCTTCGGCGGCTGATGTTTGTGTCTTTAAACACTAATGAACAAAAATTTTAGTTTTAATAAATTGCCGGCCCCTGATTCCGCCCTGCATTTAGTTTCTGTCGCTTAATGCCCTATGATAAAATTATAATTGAGATTCATTTAAAAATAAAGTTGAATATCAACACAAATTATGAAAAATCAATTCAAAACAAATAAAATCACCAAAAAATTATATAAACACAGCCGGAAATTGTCTGCTATCCATAGTTCCGTAAACAAAATGACAGATATAAGGGTGTCGATAGCCCCCAATAAACGAAAAAAAATCTGAAAAAAAGCTATTGAAAATAAAACGGTTGTATGCCCCCGGCATTTAAGCCTTTCGGTATGCCTTGGGTGAGACTCCGTATTTATTTGAAAATGCTTTAGAAAACGCCGCACGGTCTTCATATCCCACAGCCGCCGCTATTTCAGTAACCGGCATAGCGGTATTTCTCAATAAGGCCGCCGCCTTTGTAAGCCTGTAATGTGCCAAATACCGACCCGGACTTAAATTCACCTGCTCTCGAAACAGCCGAAACAAATAGGAATATTCCAACCCGACAAATCGGCAGACATCCTTAATGTTGATATTTTTATAATAATTGGTATGAATAAAATCACAGCACATTTTCACATACCGCTCAGCGCCGCTTTCGCTGATGCTCCTTCTTTTCCCCTCCCTGTTTGCATTGGTTTCCCATAAAGCCTCAAACAGCTTGAAAATCCTGCTATAGGTCAGGAAATCATCCACCTTATTATAATTTAAACAAATCTCCTCATAACACCTCTCAAGACGTTCTCTGTCTGTGGTCTGATAAATCGGTTTGTCTGAACTGAGCCCCAGCTTACTCAGGAGATAACTTGCCGCCTTTCCCGAAATATTAATCCACACATAACGCCACGGTTCTTTCTCATCCGCTTCATAATAGCCGTATACATCGCTGATTAAAAAGGCGTTCCCGGCTTCCAGACTGTACTCCTGCCCGTTTGACCGAAAAATCCCCTTTCCCTCCAATACATAGTGAATTAAAAAGCGATCGGAAAATGCCGTTGCGAAAAAATGTCCCGGCGTACATTGGTCACATCCGATATCAAGAATAGACAAATCTCCCATCCGACGCGGTATGTAATACTCATTCATTTTGATTCATTCCCTTTCCGAAATCATTACTTGCTTTTTATTATACAATATTCAGACACATAAATGCAAGTATTTTTTATTTACTTTTTCTGAAAATCTGATAAGATAAAGATAATACTAAACAACAGATATTTTGCAAAATGCAGTGTATAAAAACGAAAACATAACATAAAAAATATTATTTTAAAGAAATGAGGTAAATACAATGTTATCACACAAACCGCCTATGGGTTGGAACTCATGGAACACATTCGCACAGAATATCAACGAGAAGTTAATTATGGAAATGACCGACGTAATTGTAAACGAAGGCTATCAGGCCGCCGGTTATGAGTATGTCATCATTGACGATTGCTGGTCACTGAAGGAAAGAGTTGACGGAAAGTTAGTTCCCGATCCCGAGTTATTCCCGAACGGAATGAAGCATCTTGCTGATTACATTCATTCCAAAGGACTGAAATTCGGTATGTATTCCTGCGCCGGTTTTAAAACCTGTGCCGGGTACCCGAGCAGCTACGGTCACGAATTCGAAGACGCAAAGCAATTCGCCGAATGGGGCGTTGATTATTTAAAATACGATTTCTGTAACTTTCCTCAGAGCGGTGATGCCAAGAATGCCTATCTGACAATGGCAATGGCTCTCCGCAACAGCGGCCGCGATATTCTCTTTGCTGCGTGCAACTGGGGCGAAAAGAATCCGTCACAATGGATGCGCTCACACGGTGCTCATACATACCGCTCTACGGGGGATATTTTTGATGCACCGAAATCCTATATCGACATCTTTAAAAGTCAGATTGATAATGTTGAGGGTAACGGCCCGGGCTGTTACAATGATATGGATATGCTTATTACCGGAATGCACGGCAACGGCCATGTAGGACTTGAAGGCTGTACCGACGCACAATATTTACAACACTTTGCATTGTGGGCCTTCCTCGGTTCACCGCTTATCATCGGTGCAGATTTACGCTCTCTTGATCCGGTCAACAAGGACGTCATACTAAACCCCGGTTTGATTTCCATCAACCAGGACGATGAGTGCCGACCGGCATTCTGCATTTCAAAGGTAGGCGAAAACGGTTTCTGTATCGCAAAGATTCTGAGCGGCGGACGCATTGCCATTGGTATGTTTAACGTTTCCGAAACCGACAATGTATGGTGTGGTGCACGTATCAACGTATCCTTCGATGACCTCGGCCTGCATTCCGAAACAAATCTCGGATTGAAGCTTACCGATGCGTTCACCGGCGAAGAATTAGGCGTATTTCACGATGGCTTCAGCTTTGAAGTGGGCGCTTACGGCAGTAAGGTGCTGATTGGAGAAATAGTCAATGGATAAATGCAAGCAGTGCGGCAGAGTTCTTACCAATGACGAAATCGGCCTGCATAAGAAGCTGTTTAACCGCGGAGCAACCAGCTTTTATTGCATTAAATGCTGCTCCGACTACCTCGAGGTTTCCGAGAAGCGGCTGAAAGAAAAGATAGATGAATTTAAGAAAATGGGCTGTACCCTGTTTCAGCAATAAACCGATTTTCAAAAGCGATATGTATGATACATACCTAAAGCCGCAATAATTTCCGGGCTTAGACAGTACAAGCGGATGCCCTCTGTGAAACACAGGAAGGCATCCGCTTTATTTTCCCTCATCATATGTGGCTTATATCAGGATTTTAACTGATTTTTTCTCCGCCACACAAGCGGGGTCACTCCGGTTAGGGTTTTAAATATAGTAATAAAATAGCTGAAGTTATTAAACCCCACCGAATACGCAACCTCTGTTACGCTTATGTTCGATTCTTTAAGGAGGGCTTTGGCATCCTTTATTTTAAGCATATTACAATATGTATTAAGGGTACAGCCGCTTCTCTTTTTAAACATATGGCTTATATACGACCTGCTGAAGCAAAACCTTTCGGCAAGCTCGGCCACAGAAACGTCGGCGTGATGTTCGTTGAGATAATTAAGAATCCTAAAATACACATCGTCACCGATGTCAATGAGCGGTGTTTCCGACACAAGCCTCTCAAGCATCAGTCCGAGCGGCGAAATAAGGGTATCCAAAAGCTGAACGGGAATCTCTTCATCCTTCATACTCTCATCATACAAGTTATTTTGTCCGAACGGAATATTTTTATCTCTGTATCCGCTTACACTTATAAATCCGACAGGTTCGCCGTCGGAATATATTCCGCAGATATATTCCGAAACACCGGCATAGCACCTTCCTACAAAGCTTTCACATTCCCAGCAGTGGTGCAGGACAAGTTTTTGACATCTCAGGCATTTTTGTCTGTTTTTTCTGTTGCTTTTCATCTTAAAGCAATACGGATTTATATGCACGTTATAAACCAACAGATTTTTTTCACAATAAAACACATAGTTGTATTTATCGGCGAAATGTATGGATATAGCTAAGCCATACTCCTTTTTAAGATATTCTGTATATGAAGAAATCTTGTCGCCGATTTTTCTGTTCTTTGGTTCGATGACGGGTCTGTCATTATCCATACAAGCCACCTCTGTGCATTTTTTTTGAATTTTTATGCGTAATTATAAAAGAATTTATAGAAAACTATTGATATTATAATATCATATAAAATCATTAATGTCAACTGAGATATAAATTCAAAACAGAAAAGAGGAAATCGGATTATGCTTAATAAAAAGGTCATTGACGCGGATTTTTGTGTTGTGGGCGGAGGACTCGCCGGGATTTGCGCCGCCATTGCCGCGGCAAGAAACGGCGCAAGAGTCGTTCTTATGCACGAGCGTCCCGTGCTGGGCGGAAACGCCTCATCGGAAATCAGAATGTGGATATGCGGTGCCGGCGGCGAAAATAACCGCGAAACGGGAATTGTTGAAGAAATTGCACTCGAAAACTACTATCGGAATCCGACAAAAAATTATTACATATGGGATACCGTGCTCTATGATTTTGTCATACGTGAAAAGAACATCACGCTCCTTTTAAACTGCACCTGTATGGACGCCGAAACCAAAAACGGAGACTTCGGTTTTGGCCGAAGCATAAAGATAAGTTCAATAACAGGCTATCAGATGACAACTCAGACGCTTTATGAGGTTCACGCCAAAAACTATGCCGACTGCTCGGGAGACAGCATCCTTGCACCGCTCACCGGTGCGGAATTCCGCATTGGCCGCGAAAGCGCCGAAGAATTCGGAGAGGACACCCACGTTAAAAAGCACGATAATTTAACCATGGGAAACAGCTGTCTTATACAGGGCCGTGAAACGGAAAGGCCGATTAAATTTACTCCGCCGAGCTGGAGCACTCCGCTTAAACGCGAAGACTTTATGTACAGAGAGACTGATATTCACAATGAATACGAAAACTTCTGGTATCTCGAGCTCGGCGGAAACCGCGATACCATCGCCGATGCCGAGGATATTGCGCGGGAGCTTATTCCTCTTGCTGTCGGCACATGGGACTATATCAAAAATTCGGGGCAATTCAACGCCGATAACTGGGAGCTTGACTTTCTCGGCTTCCTGCCGGGAAAGCGCGAATCGCGCAGAATGGTCGGCGAATATATTATTACCGAAAAGGATATAACCTCAAACCGTCAATTCGAGGATACGGTTGCCTACGGAGGCTGGCCCCTTGACGACCACTTTCCCGACGGCTTTTATCACAAGGGAACCCCGAACACAAATTTCTATACCCCTGCGCCGTACTGTATACCATACCGCGCAATGTATTCAAAAAATGTGTCAAACCTGTTTTTTGCCGGCCGAAATATAAGTATGACACATATGGCTATGAGCAGTATCCGCGTTATGATGACCTGTGCCGTTATGGGCCAGGCGGTAGGAACCGCCGCGGCGCTTGCGGCAAATTTCGGTCTTTCCCCTCACGAGGTATATCTGAAAAAACTTACCGCGCTTCAGAACATACTGACGGACAGCGACTGTCTTATCCCCAATATGAAGCGTGACATCAGTGATTTATGTAAAAACACGGCTGTGATAAACGGAAATGACACCTTAAAAAACGGTGAGGACCGTCCCCATAAAATTTATAACACAGCCTACTGTGGCGTTACAATAAAAAACGGAACCCGACTTGAGTACAACTTCGGAAAACTTGAACCGGTTTCGTCCGTGCATATCACGTTTGACAGCGATCTTAACCGAAATACCCTTCCCGGCGGAAAGTGCGAACAAACTCACAGCATGCGCTGTAACACGCGGCTTGACAGTCCTCAATTCCGCGTTCCCGCAACCCTGTGTAAGGAATTTATCTTAGAAGCGACAACCGAAAACGGAACGAAGGTTATCTTTAAGACAAAAAACAACCTAAACCGTGCTTATAACATACCGCTTAATAAAAAGGTAAGCAGCCTTCGGCTCGTTCCGATCTCAAACTGGGGCGAGAGCGACACAACGGCCGTATTTTCATTTGATTTTAAATAAATACTCATGCATTCAAAAGGCCTGATGTTGCGATCAGCCGTTTTCGCCGTTTGACGATGTAACGAAAGCGCAAACGAAGCTTTTTATGAAGCTTTTTATGCGCTTTTCGGCTCAAACGAAGAGGACAATTATTTATAACGAAGCGGTACTTTTATGTATTTCATTGTTTACCTTCGTTATTGCTGTTATTGCTCATTTCTTTTAAAAGAATTAACCCCAACACAAGCACCAATGCGTGACCTGCCGATTCCGAACCGACATCAAGCTGGTTAATCGGCCATGGCAGAAGCGTCATAATGTTACCTATAATACCGGCGCAGGCAATCGGATTGCAAAGCGTAGCCAAAATACGTGCACGGCTGCTTTTTAAGGGAATAATACGTTTCCATACCATCACTATCATGACGGCCGAGAGTATTCCGTCGCCAATAATGAAAGCCGCAATCATCGGCACAGAATTGCAATAAAACACTTTGTTTGCGATGTCGGCCGCCGCTTGCATATCACCATATTTTTCAAAAACAAACTTAAAAATCAGAGCGGTGTTCATAAACATAGAATGAACATAACCCCAACATACTGTGCCGGTGAGGTATGCAACGCGAAAACCTTTTACCCATTTTTGCTCTTTTGGTTCACAAATATGAAGTTTCAAGAGCTTATACATCTCATGAAAACCCACATAATAAAGCGCTGTACCTGCAATGCCGCAAATAATGCTTATAGCCATGCGCCACACACTCATATCAAGATAGGCGACCTTTATCATAATTCCAATTGTTTCGCTGCCCTGTTGCGGGGGGACAGCGGCATACAAAAAATCGCCGATTATAAACAAAAGACAGCCCAGTATGCCTACTGTCAATGCCCTTTTTTGCTTTGCTGTGCTTAATTTACTCATTGATTTTCCTCCCTGATTTTACCGAATAAATATATTCATTATTCCGGCAAGAATAGCCGAAATCAATGCCATCCCGAATGTTCCGAAAACCCACTTTACAAGGCTTTGTATATAGCACGTGACAGGTGCGGTCAAATTTTAACTCTTTATCCTTCATAATTTTTCACCTGCGTTTGCGCTGTTTCCACGCCTTTTAGAAATCCGCTCCTTGCTCTTTCCTCCGTATCGTCCGATTCATCATAAGCGTCATATGGGGCTGACGGATCATGAACTTTCTTTTTAAACGGTGAGCAAAGCTTGTCTTTATGAGCGAATGCAAACTCAAAATCATTTGTGAAGCCTGTGTGACCGGTGATGAATAATGGCCTTACACCCATCTTTTTAAGCTTTGCTTCAAGGATGCCGAGTGACTTTACAGCGAGCTTGTTATCCTCCGCCAATGCGGAAATAAAGCTATATCCACCGTCTGCACCAAACCAAATTGTATCCCCCGTAAATAAGTATTTGTCATCAATGAGATACACCATATGTCCCCATGTATGACCGGGAACGAGAAAACAATGTATTTTTATATCGCCGATGCGAAAGGTCTCGCCATCTTTTAAGAGCTGCTTTTTATTGTTAATTGTCACCTGAGGCAATTTGTAAATATGATAAATAACCTTTCGCCGAACCTCTCCGGTCAGATAGCGGTTTTCGGTTTCGCCGATATATAGCTTTGCTTTTTTGAAAAGCCCCGGGCTGTCCGCTTCCACCGCTCCGACATGGTCGGTGTCCTGATGGGTGATAAGAATATGCCGGATTGACTTCGGGTCAATCCCGAGCCAGTCCATTTTTTCGGCAAGCCGATTATAATTATACCCCGCATCTATCATAATTGTGATATCGCCCTTGCGATAGAAGAAGATGTTTGCCACCCACTCGCGCACGCAGGCAACATTTTCATCAATTCGGCCGGTGTTCAGCGGCTTAAAAATTTCCTTTCCGCGATACATTTTGCTCATTGCTTTTCTTTGAAATTCGGTCGCTTTCTTTGACATACGCTCTCCTCTTTTCATATCATATTTACTTTATCTTTTTGGTTAGGAGCCACTAACTAACGTATTTTTGAAAAGCCGCCCTTCGGCAGCTGTGTTTTATAACTGTTATGATTATATCATATAACATCATATTTTTCAATAGAAGATACATAATTTTCACCAATCGGCCGTGAGCAAAAACCGCCGCCGTTTAAGGCGGCGAAGTTTTGCTTTGCCATGTTCATATTAAAATTTTTACTTCGTCTCTATTCTCCAGCCCTCCGCCTGTTCGCGGATTTCGGTGAATTTCTTATAAATGCCTTCTTTTTGTATCAGCTCATCATGCGTTCCGCACTCGGCAATCCTTCCGTCATCAACAACCAAAATCTGATCCGCATTTTGAATCGTAGCCAGTCTGTGCGCTATGGTAATAATCGTTTTGCCGCGCGTCAGTTCCGAAATTGCCTGCTGAATGAGATACTCATTCTCGGGGTCGATGCTTGCCGTCGCTTCATCAAGAATAATTATCGGCGCATTTTTAAGCATCATTCGCGCAATGGCAATACGCTGTTTTTCGCCGCCCGAAAGCCGCTTTCCGGCTTCGCCTGCCGACGTATCGTACCCTTGCGGCAACTTATTGATAAATTCTTCACACTGTGCGGCTTTTGCGGCGGCTTTGGCCTCTTCATCGGTTGCCTTCGGATTACCGAGGCGTATATTTTCAAGCAGAGAACAACGGAACAGGAAGTTATCCTGCGTTACAAAGCTTACATACTCCGAAAGCTGTTCAAGCGGCATATCTTTTACATTCACGCCGCCGATTGTGATTTCGCCGGAGGTAACGTCCCAGAACCGTGCAATCAGCTTAGCAACGGTAGACTTTCCGCCGCCTGACGGCCCTACCAGAGCTGCGTAAAACAAAAACGCAATTAAACACCATTTAACAATTGCGCCTGTTGTTACTGTTCCCGCTGTGAACAGACAAATTACCTTATACATACAATAAAACGGAATCAGCCCGAGTGTAACGCTCAACACCGACAAAATGACGGACAAAATCATTTTTTCTTTTCGCCTTCGGCATAAGCAAAAAGTAATTGTGTCCAACTTTTCTTTTTTGAGTCCATAAAAATCATCTTTTCTTTAATATTTTAGTTAGTTACGCATAACTCATGTTCAAAAATTTAAGGATCATTTGATCCCTAAAATTTCGTACCAACCTGCTGTGTAAAAATCGTATAATGCATTGATATGCTTTTCCGCGTCCTTTGTATTATTATCATGTGAAATGATTTCAAAAATTCCGGTAAATATCGTGTTTGAAATGATATGAATAAGCGTATCGTCCATGTCAACAGTCATACGATTTTCTTTTTTCAGCAAATGAACAAGCACCGTACCTGACTTTGTTTCTATTTCGGTCAGCCGTTCAATGTAGTTTTCATATTTAGTGCCCACAGAGCAACAGGCAATAAGCTTAAATGCGTCATAGTGTTCATAAATATATTTCATAAGCACTTCTATTTCTCCGCTTGGCTTATCGGCAAGGTGCGGCAGGGTTGTAAGCTGTCTGTCAAGCTCCTGCTTCGAAAATTTTTCGCTGTAGGTCTTATATTCATTGAAAAACTCTTCCGCCGGTTCTGAAACAAGCGCATCAAACAACGCTTCTTTATTGGCATAATAGCGGTAAATCGCACCTGTTGTCACATCAATCGATGCGCTCACTGCCTTTGTCAAGTTCCGTCTCATAACCTCAAAAAAATCATCGGAATGTAAATAGCGTGGCAAATGGTAAATGGTAAATGGTAAATACTGAATACTACTACCATTCCGATGAATTCAGTTTACTAAATATTATGGGGATTAATGTAAACTGTTATTTTTTAAGGCTGATGTAATATATGTCTGACAATCGCAGAACATATACCCGATTTTACACACTTTTTCAAAAGCGCAAATGCTCCGCGGCTATTTTATGTATAGCTTCGGATTGTCCGTTCCATATTAATTCAACACTAAGCGGCACAGAACTTTTTACCTCTATCACAGGTCTTTCGCCGGCATTTTTCCGTTCAGCGCAAATCAGTCATCCGACAACGGAATTGTGAGCACCGCACCTTTAAGATTTTCAGCGCTCGCATACACCTTCAGATTTCCCGCTTGCTTCCCTACCAAAACTGCGGCGGTAATTCTTCCCGCCCTCATTCTTCTGTCAGGTAAGCTCACCGGGTTATGGTCGGTTATATCCGACCCCGTTCCTATAACCTTCCCCAATTTATTTGCGTTGAAGCTTACAAACGGAGTGGCTGTCGGAACCTCGCGTCCCTGTTCATCTGTGCAGAAACAGGTAATAACCGCCACGTCCTTGCCGTTCGCGCAGGAAATCTTATTTTCAAGTCTAAGCTTAAGCGATACGGGGCTTCCCGATGTTTCGCGTGAATCCGTGCAGACCGTTTCGCCGTTTCGCCGCGCGGCCGCCGTTAATACTCCCGGTTTATACTCAACAAGCCATTCGCCGTGGCCGAATCTCTCTATCTGCCTTTTTCCCAGGCTGACGCCGTTTAGATAAAGCTCAAGTTCTTCACAGTTTGTGTATGCACAAACCCTTATCGGTTCACCTTCACGCCCTTCAAAATTCCAATGTGGCAGGAGATGAACTATCGGTTTGGTCTCAATCCAATGTGACTGATTTTGATAAAACGCATCTTTCTTTTGCAGGTATAGGTCTATCGCCCCCGAAATCGAGCAAAGTCTCGGCCAGAGTGTTTCACCGCGGTGTTCAAACGCGTCCCACTGATACGACCCCACTACCCATTCGCGTTCGCTCATAAACTTCCACGTTTCCTCTCTGCCGCGGAACCATGTATTGGAGGTTGTATCATAAGCGGTCGCGAACGCTCTTTCCTCGTTTGCATCGTCATACCATCCGCGCACGCTTCCGGTCGCGCAGCATTCCGAAGAAACTATTGCCTTATTCGGATACTTTTTGTGAATTCTTTCATATGTGGTGATATTATAGTTTATGCCTATTACGTCAACCTCATCATGCACGGTGGCAAGATCCTGAGGATGCGAAACCGCCGTAGTGATAAAACGGGTGTTATCAAGCTTTCGCACAAACGCCATAAGATTTTTACAGATACGCCGTCCTGTTTCCGTTATATGATGCGGTTCTTCGTTACCGATTGACCAAAAAAGCACCGAAGGTCTGTTCCTGTCACGCTTAATCAGCATCTCAAGCTGTTGCTTGCCCTCGTCCGTGGATTCAAACCACCTTGTTTCATCCATAACAATAAATCCAAGCTCATCAAGGGCATCCATTATTGCTTCGGTCTGGGGATAGTGACTTGTGCGATACCCGTTTGCGCCCATCTCTTTTATCATTTCGACCTTATACCGATGAATATTATCGGGAACAGCCTTTCCGGTAAGTCCAAAGTCCTGATGTGCGCAAACACCCTTTATTTTAATATGTCTTCCGTTTAAAAATAATCCTTTGTCGGGGTCAATTTCAAATGTGCGAAAGCCGGTTCGTGTTTTATAAATATCGCATTCATTGCCGGAGGACGAAATAACTGTTTCGACCGCATACAGATACGGATTTTCGGTATCCCATAAAATCGGGGCTTCCACCCGAATATTATATATCGCCGTTTTCTTCTCACGAAGCGGAATCATAATCCTCCCTGATGCTTCGCCTATGTGATTTCCGTCCGCATCTCTAATGACGGTTTTGTATTCGACATCAGCGTCTTCATATCTGTCATTTAAGATTGTGGTTTCACATCTGACATTCCACAATGTGTCATTAATTTTTTCCGGCGAAACATAAACTCCCCATAAATCAACGGCTATGAGATCCGTTTTCTTCAGCCAGACATGACGATAAATTCCGCCGCCTTCGTACCACCAGCCTTCATGGCTGTTTGTTTCGACATATACCGCAAGAAGATTTTCGGTCTCGCCGAAATCAACAACATCCGTTATATCCACCTCAAAAGTCGTATAGCCGCAAAAATTATGCTTCATAAGACATCCGTTTACATACACGGTGGCGTGCGTTGCAACGCCGTCAAAAATAAGCGTTATTCGCTTATTTTTGTCCTCCGGTGACAACTTAAATATTTTTCTGTACCATGCATTCTCATACTTAAAAAAGCCGAGAGCGTTATTCTCATTCTTTGACGGTTTCTGATCTATAACATAATCATGCGGAATGGTAACATACTCCCACAAATCCGTATTTAACGAATATCCGTAATTATCAGGAACAGCCTTATAGCACCGCGAAGCGGGACCCCACATCATTCGCTCTGTCTTAGACTGAGCATAGACAGGCCCTTTATCCAAAGGAAATTTTATATCTATATCCCCTTTATGGAACAACCAATTATCATCAAACAATATTTTCTCTCTCATCATTTTCCCCTTTTTATACCTCAATACCGGCAATCATCGCAGTCCCGGCCGAATTCTTTTCGATTTTTACAATTACCATAGCGAGTCCGTTGAACAAACAGCCCTCATATGTATCCGGGTTTAAATGACAAGCGGGATTTCCGTTTGAAAATGCCGTCCATGCACCGTTCGTACATTTTATTTCAAACGGGCTGTCTGCATCCGGAACTCTTCTTCCCTTGTCATCCTCGGCATATACACATATCAGCTTATATAAAAAGTCAGCGTCCTCAAACTCATATTTTGTTTCACAGCGGATGCGGCTTGCCGGGCCGGTTGTTTCTATGCGGCGCTCCTGAGTTGAATTATCATTCCAAAAACCTCTGACCGAAACATATCCCTCGGAATAAGGAACCGCCTTCCATACTATATGGCCGTCCTTTTCGCAGCTCTGTTTTCCCATACTTTTTCCGTTTACAAACAACTCAGCGGAATCCGCATTCGTAAAGCACCATACATCACGCGTTTCGTTTAATCCGTCTATACGGTTCCAATGTGGAAGAATATGCAACACTTTTTCTCTGCTCCACCACGCTTTAAAATAATAATAAGCATCTTTTTCAAATCCGCAGAGATCCAATGCTCCGAATTGAGAGGATACAGCCGGATATGTATACGGCGTAGGCTCTCCGTAATAATCCATTCCGGTCCATATAAAATAACCGCTTACGTAATCGTGCGAATTAACATACCTCCACTCATTCTCGCCCATAAGATAAAACAATCCGTTTTCACTATCCATAATTCCGACCGTGCACTTTTCTTTGTCGGAGATATAACATCCCCTGGTCTGCGGAAGCGATCTGTGTTCGGTACAGATTATCGGCATTTTATAGTATTCCTTTATTTTTTCCCATATCGCCGTATAATAATTTATTCCGAACACATCTGTTTCCCTTGCCGCCTCCGACACAAGGCCGACATCATCGATAGCACAGCATTTTTGAAAATTCCAAAACAAAAATGCCATGGTTACGGGTCTTAAATCAAGCGCCTTGATTGCTCTGTTCATACTTGCCGCAATATTCGCGCCTATGCGCGTTCCCTGAGTTCTTGTTTCTTCGTTTCCTATGCTCCAAAGAATAATCGATACGTGATTTCTGTTATATTTTACGAGCTCGATAAGCTGACGCATATCCTCGGGTGCGCTTGAAAATAATCTTGTTTCAGCCATAACAAGCATTCCCTCCCGATCGCACGCGTCAAGAAGCTCCCTCGCAACAGGGTTATGTGACATACGGATAGCATTACATCCCATACTCTTCATCTGTTTTATCTTATATTCCATAATCCCGTCAGGCAAGGCAATACCAAGACCGCCGAAATCCTGATGCAGACAGCATCCTTTTATTTTAACCCGCCTTCCGTTTAACAAAAATCCGTTTTCTTTATCAAACTTCTGCTCTTTTATACCTATGCAGACGCTCTCGCTTTCTCCCTCCGACGTTGTGACGGTGAGCCTGTAGAGATACGGATTTTCAACATCCCAAAGAATCGGATTTTCAATTTTGATGTGTTGAACTATGCTCCTTGTTTCACCGTACAAAAGCGATACTCTTTCTGTTTCAAAGCCGACCGGCGCATTCTCGCCCGTCAGCCTTGTTTTTATCTCTGTCAAGGCCTTTGGCTCATAGCTTTTAAGCGTTGTTTCTACTGTAACTACCGTGGATTTTCTGTCATCGGAGAGCCGGGCAAAGGCATAAATTCCGTTTCTCACAATGTGAGTCCGGGGCTTGACCTCAAGATAAACATGGCGGTATATCCCTCCGCCCTGATACCACCAGCCCTCTGTTTCGCGCGCGTCACAGAATACCACTATTGTGTTTTCCTCTCCGAACCTTACAAAATCGGTTATATCATACGAAAAACCGGTATAACCGCTTAAATGTCTGTCGATAAAAAATCCGTTAATATATACCCTGCTGTCACGGTACACACCGTCAAATGTAATAAATATTCTGCTTCCGCTGTGTTTATCATCGATAACCAGCTTCTTTCTGTACCACCCGACAGAGCGATTCTTAGAGCCAAGCGCCGAATGCAGGTTCTTTATCTCATCCATTTGCGGAATATCGTCATCTCCGCCGTCCCATCCATCCAAGCACTCTGAAAAATCCGCCTCCATTACAAAGTCATGAGGAAGGTCAACCGTCCTCCAGCTTGAATCATCAAATTCCTCACCCATAACGCCTCTGCAGCAACCCGATTTTGAAAACGAATTGTTTGCCAATTTGTCAATCGATTCTGTTTTTGAAAACTTCCACTGTCTGTCAATTAAATACTTCATTTTTCATCCTCCGCTGTGCGATTTAAAATCAGCCGTTCATTCCGAGGCATATAATCTTTGCGGCCTCGGCACGTGTCAGAGATTCTAACGGATTAAAACAATTGTTTTCGTCACCTGTCATAATCCCCCTTGAGTAAAGCGCCCCGACCGCATCTATGGCATAGTCGGATATGCTCTTTGCGTCCGAAAAACTGATTTTTGCATCCGAAGCGCCGCCTATTATTCTATGAAGAATAACCGCCGCGTCCTGTCTTAATATATTGTTATCCCTTCCGAAAACGAAATCGCTTTCGCCTTTTATGATTCCCTCTTCAACCGCCGCGGCGATAAACGGATATGCCCAATCCGACCTGTCAACATCATCAAAATTACACTCCGCCGAACTGTTTTTAATTTCAAATGCGCCGACCGCCATTTTAACAAACTCGGCACGCGTCACAAGACCGTTCGGGTCGTATTTTCTATCCGAAACACCGTTTATAACACCCGATGTATACAGAGAATTGATATAAGGCTCTGCCCAGCTGCAATCATCCAAATCATCAAAATATTTTACCGTTTCGGCCGGCCCTTTTCCGCCCGGCGCAAGGCCGCTTATCACATGTCCGCCCGAACCGCGTCCGCTTGTTCCGCCGCCTGTTCCGCCGCCTGTTCCGCCGCCCTGATTACCGGAGGATTTCGAAACCTTTAGCGTATACTCTGTTTTTGTTCCGTTCTCGGCAACAACAAAAAGCTTCTGTTCTTTGCTTACGTCTATTTTTGTTACACCGCTTATAATCTGCTTTCCGTCGGTGAATTCCATATGAGCCTTGGCATCGGTTAATTCAAATATAACGGTTTTTTCATCGAGAGCGGAGTTTGAAGAAAGAACAACGCTTATCTCTCCGTTTGAAACGGTTCCCTGTACTCCGTCTATTTTAAATGATTTTATTGTTCCGTCCGACGATGGGAGCGTCACCTCAAAGCTGCATTCGGCGTCTCCGACCTTCAGCTTGTAGATTCCCACGGGAGCCTGCTTTAAAAAGTCCACCGTATATGAAAACTCTCCGACCTCATCAGCCGACGGAAGAGTGAGTGTTCCCACATTATTTCCCGCCGCGTTGATAACATCTGCGCTTACCGCCTTATTCCTGACGGAGTACACACTTCCTTCTATTTTAATTTTGTTATTAACACGATCATAGTCCGCCGAAATACTGCTTTTTATTCTTTCGGAAACTATTTTATCCATCCGCGCCTGAAGCTCGTTTCTTCTGACCTCATATGTAACCTTTGAAATTTCAGACAGAAGGGCTTTTAACTGAGTTTTATCCGGAACCGAAGTGCTGTCATCCTCATATGTTTTTAACTCACCTTTGATTTTATCGTAAAGCTCCTGCTGCTCATCCGGAATAACAACCGTTGCGGTTACTTTAACCTCTGATATTTCTGCCTTTGCCTTTAAAATATCGATTTGCACAAGGCCCTTATTATATGTGCTGTCTGCTATATTATAAAGCTCTCTGCCGCCTGCTTTAACGGTCACATTATCTCCGTCTGCCGAAAACTCTATATTATAGCTTTGTCCGTTTTTAAAAGTATCCTCTGTTTTACTACCGAGCTGTTCTCTTGTTCCGTTTGATTTGTATTTATATAAAATACTGTCCCATCTCGCGTCATCCGGCAAAATATATAAGCCGTAACCGCCGCCGTTTTCATCGGCGTTAAGCCTAATCATAATTCCTCCGCTTGTTATGTCGTCCGTTTTTAACTTAAGCTTAAGCGCTGTACCGGACCACTCCTTACTGCCGAAGCTTATGCTTCCCGTATCACTCTTGTCGGTCTTTTTAATTGTTTTCCCGTCATCGGCTGTTTCCCAGCCTTTTCCCTCTGCTCTATCCGCCGAAAAAATTATCGGTGTATCATTTTCATTTATGACCTCATCGGCGAATCCCTGTAGGGTACAGAATCCAAGCATAATACAACACACAAGCGCCGATGCAAATATTTTTGTTCTCATACCGTTTCACTCCTCCGCTTTCACACTATATTATTTGTACTTTATTACCATGTTCGGACCCGACCAAATCCAGCACACAAACACCTTGTCTCCGACCTCCAATGCCGAATAACCGTCACTTTCCAATATATCGCGGTCTTTGTTGTAGGTCAAAACCTCTGCCGCATTATTAATACATTTTATTCCATCCATGTTAAACAGCGCGCTGTCGCTTCCTACCGCTGTCAGCGTGGCATATGCATACGCAAGGCTCTTATTCGGAATACTTGTCATTGTATTTGGTTCCTCGCTGTTAAACGCTTCGCCCGTGTATGACGCTCTGAACAGAACCCGGAATTTTTTCAGAACTTCTCCGTCGGCCGAGGCATCGCTCTGGATTATGTCCCCCGGCTGTAAATCCGTAATTTTAATTTCGGGGAATTTTCCGTTACTCTCAGAAACTATATCGTTTTCCCCGCTTGCCCTATACGTCTTTTTATTTCTGTACAGTTCAAGCGAGGTAACCGTATTCCCCTCCTTGTCAAGCGTGCTTGATACGGATTTAACCACCGCCGGGGCGGTCGATTCGCTCAGACCCTTTGAACCGCCGTTTACAACTATTAAAGAAGGCTCATACATTTCATTCAAATCATAAATCTCTATATTATACTTTGTATCCTTTTGAAAATACGAAACGCCCGCCGTATCATAATCGTCTTTCAGCGAATTATCATTTGGAACAAGCATAACGGCTGTGTCATCGGTAATTCTGTACTTTCCCTTGAACAACCGATTAAACATATAATATCCGCCCTTTTCATATTTCGTGAAACCGTTTGTCTTATTATACTCGGCATTCGGGTCCGATGATAAATTCTTGCAGAGCTCAATCCGTTTAATTTGTCCGCTTCCGTTAACTTCAAACTTTATTAGCTTTCTCACCTTTTCATCAGAGCTTAAAAGGCTCTTATAAATCTTCTCAAACCCCGAACCTTCGCTGTATTCCGTCTCCTTACACGTTTCGTCAACCAACGTCACCTTTCTTGCGGGCTCGTATACCTTATATACGCCATCCGAATCAAAGATTCCGAGCTTAAGACTTTCGCCGAATACTGTTTCATATTTTAAATCTATTACATATCCGTAAAGCTCTGCGCTTTTCTTCTTTACATATCCGACCTCTCCGTATACGTCCATGTATGCCGTAACGTCCTCGCCTATTTTAATTTCATCCGTGTATTTCTTTTTCAGCGCCTCCGTGTATGCCTCTGAAATCTTGTATTTCACATTATTAATTTTAACATTATTATCCGAGTCAATTTCCGATACAGCTCCCTTAACCCTCTTGTTCGAGCGGTATATCCTGATCAGCGACTTGTCCGATACCTTCTCTACCGAAAGAATATCGTCCATGCTGATGTCCGCAAGCGTTATCCTTTTTCCGTCAGCATCATAAATTTCAACCGCATCATACTCGTCAAGCTTTAACGAAGGATTTCCATACCTGTCATTTATAATTTCCCCCGATACAGAGGCCGACTTTACCACATATGTAACCGAATTTTTTATAAAAATTACATCCGCACGCCTGTCTCCGTTATTGTCGACAAATCGGATTTTTCTACTTGCCCTCGTTTTCAGCAGGTCCTGAGCCATCTTAGCATAAATTCGGTCAAAATACTGACCGTTGACCATTACCGAAGCATTTTCATCTATGTTTAATGTTTTATCCTTCGCGGTTATTTCATCAGTATATATTATTTGAAGTGTGTCACTCTTAAACTCTGCATCTGATGCGTCTGTCTCATAAACATTTGTATCCTTCCCGTCATAATAATACAAAGACGTATATTCCTGAGTCTTTTCATCATACCTTGCATAGAGCTTTATGCTTTTGCCGAGCATATCGCTTGTATTCGAGTCAACCTTTATTTTTGTTCCGTTTATATAGATTTCATTATCATTCAGCGAATACTGAGGCTTTGTCGAATATATATTCGCCTTGCTGTCTTCCTCCGCTATTCCCTCGATTTCATACACATCAAATATATCCTTTAAAAGAGTATGTTCATCATTGGCTTCAAACCTTGTTGTATCGCCGAATGATACTTGTCTGAGCCTTTGAGCGGTAAGAGTATTGAATATCATCTTCGCCGCTTCGCCCCGCGTCAGAGTTTTCGCCCCGTCGTTTAATCCCGACAGAATATCTTTTTGAACAGCGACCTTCATATGTCCCGATGAATAACCGCCGTTCTGATTGGCATAATCACCATAGCCGAGAACTCTTACCATTACTGTCGCCGCTTCATTTACTTTAATAGGCACATCCGGCTCAAATATATACTCATCTGTTCCGAGCATAATTCCAAGTGCGGCGGCCATATAGATACTGTTTCTGTTTTTATCGGAAGTAGGAACATCCTTAAAGTATATACCGCTTTCAATATAGTCAGCCTTATAGCCAAGCATCTTAACCGCAATATCCGCCAGTTCGCCTCTTTTTACACTCATTTCACCTCTAAAGGTATTATCACTATAATTACTCATAATCTGTAACGCAGTAACAAGACACGCTTCGTTTTCAAAATCTTCACCGCTCACATCTATCGGAATGGCATAGCAAGCCCCCGATATCATAACTGCAATAAGCAGCACCGCTGTTATTTTTTTAAGCATTGTCATCATCCTCTCTCTTTTCAGTTTCTGCTGATGCACTCCGTCTGAACGTTGCAGGCGGAACCCCCATAATCTTTTTAAACATCTTATTAAAGTGAAAATAATCGTCATATCCGCATTCAGCGCCTATTTCTTCAAGCGACTTATCCGTGTTTTTCATCAGAAACGCCGCTCTTTCCATTCTGACCTTCAGCAGGTAGCTTATAAAGCTCATTCCGGTAACCTTCTTAAATAAGTTTCCGAGATAATTCGGGGTCAGCTTGTACTGTGCGGCATATTCGCTCAACACGTGCTTTCCGCCGCAGTCACTCTTTATTTTCTTTATAATCCGATCAATAACGTAATTGTTTTCCTTCTCAAACTTAGTAATATTATTTTTCAAAATCGGTTTAATCCTCATCAGCGTCTCCCTGAGCTTATCCGCGCTGACGGGTTTTAAGAGATATTCCAACGCCCCTAATGTAATTGCTTTTTGTGCATATTCAAATTTATCATAAGCACTAACGAAAATCACAGCTGTTTTTCCGCCCGTTTTTCTGATTTCTTCAAGCATTTCAAGTCCGTCCATATCATACATATGAATATCCGAAACAATCAAATCCGGCTGAGACTTTTTTATATATGAAAGAGCGTCCCGGCCACTCGAAACGGCTGCACATATTTCATAATCGAGCTCAGCCCAATTAATTATGTGCTCAAGATTTTTCAGTGCGTATTTCTCATCATCCACAAGCAAAACACTATAAGGCATACACAATTCCTCCTTGAATTATCTCAGTTATATAAATCCCGGTGCTCGCCCGGACGGAACGCGAATTAAAAAGACCGTTCCCCTGCCGTTTAAAGCCTTTACTTTAACGCTGCAATTACCTCGGTAGAAGTTTTTTAACCTAAGCACGGTATTGCTTATTCCCATATGCTCACCTTTGGAATCAGGGGCAAAAAAGTTTTCGGAATTTATAGCTTCTGCGGCTTCCTTACTTATACCCGCTCCGTTATCGAATATCTTTACCGTTACATAAGGCTCGTCTAAGGTTATCTTAACACCCACCAACCCGCTGTAGCCTTTAACTCTCAGGCCATGGTTCAGACAGTTTTCAACAAACGGCTGAAGTATAAGCCTCAGCGTCTGACATTCCTTGACCCTCTCATCACAGCTGCAATAGTATCTGAGGTTTCTGCCGTGCCTCATTCTTTGAATATTCATATATATTCCCAGGTACTCAACCTCCTGACCGAAGGTCACGTTTATGTCATCGCCCACCGCATATCTTAAAAAGCATATCATATTGTCTATACACACCTGCATATTATGCGAGTCATTTGAAAGAGACATTCCCTTTATGCAATTTAAGGTATTATATAAAAAGTGCGAATTAATCTGAGACCTGAGCGCACGCAAGTCCGCCTGCTGTCTTTTAAGCTCTGCTTCGTATAACCCCTCCTGGGTTCTGAGCATTCGCGCCATAAGCTGTCTTACACCGTGAACCATCGAGTTAAAGCTGTCATATACATCGAGCGAACCCTCGTCCTCGGTTGAAATTGTGCTTTTGAAATTACCCGTTTTAAGACCTTCAAAAGCCCCTATCAGGTTCTTTATCGGCTTTGTATAGCTATAGCTGAACAAGAGCACGCTCAGCACCGACACCAATAATACAACAAGCATTGTTACAAAAAGCGCCGTCATAAACGCCCTTGTGTTATTATCCTTACTCATCATATCAACCGCAACGCCTATTCTCCACCCGCTCATTTCAATCGGCTGTTCCGCAGTACAGAATGAATGATTCTCAACTTTAATTCTACCGTTATGCTCTGTGTCATCCCCCGTAAAATATTTTGCTATATCCTCTGAAAATCTCCCCTGCGTCCTCGCTATAAGATTGTCAAGGCAGTCATGCACGACAATCGTGGCTTCGCTGTTATTTTCGTCACCTCTCACTATATCATAAAACCGTCTTGAGTCAACTATAAGCACACCTGTTCCTATTTCCTCATGATACGAATCGTTTAATACCGACCGAATCTTAAATATACAATAAAACGCGTTATCATCTTTTTTAATGTATAGCTGGCGTCGGTTAGTCATCAGACTCTCGTCGAATATAACATCCTTTCTCTCGATATTGCTCGACAGGAATTTATATCCCGTTTTTTTCGAGAAAAACGCTATACCCTGAAGCATCTCATTCATACCGACATACCTGTCAAATTCCTTTGCGATTTTATTATATTGCTTAAAATACTCTTTTTCATCGGTTATCTTTAATATGCTCTCGATTATATTCGTATCATAAAATATACTTCCCGACATTCGGTTTACATTATCGAAACAGTCCTCTGCGCGTTTAACCGACTGGTCGCTAAGGAGGTCTGCCGAATTTCTGACAAAATGGCGGACGCTGTATATGTATACCACCATTGTAACCACACATAAAAGCAATATAGGAATTACCGACAGCAGTATATTAACCAAAATCATTCTCTTTCTGAGCGTGTGCCTGTTCTTATTCACTCAAAACGCCGCCTTTCGTGGGCTTACCTCCCCGTCAGTCTTATAAATCTGTAAAGCATTAAGGCAAATTCTTCTCTTGTTATATTTGCCCCGGGGTTGAAGCAATTATTATAATCACCTTCTATTATACCAAATTCAGCAAGTTTTTTGCAAGGATAATATGCCCACTGCGAAATATTTCCTTCATCGTTAAATTGCCTTTCCTCTCCGCCGGGTGCCGCTCCGCGCATTTCGGTAAGCCTGAAAATTACCGCCGCGGCCTCCTCTCTTGAAATTGCTCTGTCTGCCTTAAATTGTCTGTCCTCTATCATTTCGGGCGGAACAATCGCATAATCGTTTGCCGTCTGAACGGCCGACGCATACCAATCGTCACCGCTTGTATCGGCATAAATACTTTTATACTCGGTTGTTTCAAGGCTGACAGCTCTTATCGCGGCGGTAACGGCCTCTGCCCTTGTGATAATATCGTTCGGGCGTCCGTCCTTGATTATGCCTTCCCTTGCCAGATACTTCATTTCCTTGCTGAGCTCGGCTGAAATACTGCTCTCGCTCGTATTTTCGGCAACAACGCTCAGCGTATCCGACGACTCTCCGTCTATTCCGCACTCGTTTTCGGCTTCAACTCGATAATAATAGGTCTTTCCCTCCTCCTGCTCACAGGTATCGGTGAAGGTTGTCGCGCCGTCGCGGGCTTCGCCTATCATAGTGATATAACGCGATTCAAAATCGGGCGTTTCACCTCTGTAAAGATTGTAATGCGCCGCTCCCGGAACGGCATCCCAGCTGAGCTGAGTTCCGCCTGCGCCCGCTGTTACCTTAAAGTTCCCGGGTTTGGGGAGCTTGCTGTAGTCTATGCTGTTTACAACCGAAAGCTCATCGTCATACCCCGTCGCTTCAAGCCATTCCTCGCGGCTGTTATAGACCATTCCGTCCTTTGCGGCCTTGAAGCCGTCCTCGGTAAACACCTTTGTTCCGGTAATCGATTCGACCGCCGTTCCCTTAGGAATGTCAAACACAAGTCTCATCGGGCCGTCGGCCTGAACCGAATCGGCCGAATTATAATAAGCTGCCGCTTTACTCTTTGTATGGGTTTTTGTCATCTCGTCCTGCTCAGGCTCTTTTGGTATAACTATGGTATTATCTTCATATCTTACACCGACATACGGATTGTTACTTGTGTTCTGAGTTGCTATGCCGACGGTATGGTCAAAGTTGAGCGTTACCACATTTCCCTTAACAAACATATTCTTCTGACCCTTTATATCGCCTGTTCCTTGGAAATCGGTAATACCTATACCTCCGACCGCACTTGTCAGCTCATAGTTATGATGCATTTTATTATAAAGAATCTTGTTATCGCGATTGCCCATCGTATGAAGTCCCGTGCCCATATTATAATGATTCTCATTATACTGATATATTACATCGTGTATACCATAGTCAAGTCCGAAGCCGCCGGCGTCAATGCCCACGTGTCCGTCCTCTGAATATCCGAAATCATTAAACTGAACAACGGTATATGACGAGTTTCCGATAAATCCGTCGCCGACTCCCCAGTTCGGTGTGTCATCCTGGTCATATGCTCCGCCGCGTCTTACAACGTTTCTCTCTATTACCGAATCACTATATCCATTAATGCACAAACCGATACTCGATACCCTCTCTATTCGGTTTCCGGCTACATGCGCCTTTGTTATAAGTCCGGGAACATACATCTCGCCGCCGCCCTTCGCCATATTCCAGCTGAGCGCGCCGATGCCGTAGATGCCTAAATCGTGAGTATAGTTGTTCTCTATCTTCATATTTCTGATAAAGCTATCCTTCTCGGCCTCATATGTGCCGGGGACGTGTTCAACTCCGATTGTTATTCCGCCTGTGTTTGTGTCATAATGCGAGCTGTATACCTCACAGCCTCTGACGGTGATGTCCTCCATAACCTCATTCGGATACCACTGCTGATGTGCTCTTATTGTAATGCCTCCGCCTCCGCCGAAGTTATCCGTGCGGCCGGCGTTGGTTTGGGCAAAAATCTTGAGATTCTCAACCGTTATATACGAAGAATCGGTTAAGTATATTACCTGTCCGAAGTTCGTGAGTATGGGCGGCGTCTCTGCATCGCCATAAGAGCCGTACACAATTGGGGCGTTCTTTCCGCCCATCTGACGGCTTATTGTTAAATAGCCGTAAAACTCATCGCCCTTTCTGAATAAGACCTTATCCCCGGGCGCAAACTTCACCGAATTCACCTTACCTATACTTTTCCACGCCTTGTCCTCGCTTGTTCCGCTGTTTGAGTCATCGCCGTCGGCGCTGATATAATATGTGGTGTTTCCTTTTGAGTTATATGTATCAAACAGCTCCTTCAGCTTTTGGACTATAATGTTGTTATACACCACACACGAGCCGTCGGAAAACATCGCGGCATAGCCCGATTTAAAATCCTTATCCTTAACCGATAAGATTTGTTTGTTATCCGCCTCTAAAATAAGCTTTTCGTTATCGGCAATAAGCTTGTAGGTTATCGGCTCATAGTCTCCCGTCTCAAGCTTGGTCCTTTCCAAAACGCTTATCTTTCCGTCCTGTCTCTTTTCAATCCGCGCATACTTTCCGTCCATAACGGCGAAGTATCCGTTTCCGTTTTTGTCCGCGCGCACCGCGATACCTCCGCCGTTGCTGTTCGAGAGAGACATGTCGGTTGTTACACTGATATTTTCCATATCGCTTTTCCCGACAAGCGCAAGGGCCTTTTCGCCGCTTTCAAGATGCGCATACTTTTTTCCGTAGCCGTATGCCTTAGGGGTTTTTATCTTTACATTGTCAAGCTTATATGCCATGTTCCAGCTTAATATACCGAGCTTTCCTTCGGGGAAAATCATCTGCTCGTTCGCATGATTCTTAAGCTTTCCGTCTATATATATATCGTGCTGCCTGCCATAGCACCTTACCTTAATGTGTGCCTTCTTATTCATCTCGATACCGCCTAACGTTACCGCATACTTCTTTACCCCGTCCTGATATTTCAAGATCTGAGTAACTTTTGCATCGGTAAACATAAATGATATACGGTTGTCGCTATCCTTGTATCTTGCACCCAAACTGACGCTTCCGCCGCCGCCCGACTCTGTCATTGTCAGATCAAACTCAATTTCAAAATCCGAATAGATTTCGTTCCCGAAAAACGTCTCGCTTGTTCCTTTAACGGTTGAATTGACAAGCTCTCCGTCAACAATCTTCACGTTGCCGGATTTAAAATACAAATCCTTGGCTCCGCTGTCAAAATCATAATCCCTGTACAGGCTTCCCTCCTCGTTAATGGTTTCCCACTTTCCCTCTGTCTCTTCGGGCTTGACTGAGGTCTCATCACCGAACCTGCTGTTAAGATAATATTCCTTGCTTTCCTTCCAATACGTGTTGGGTGTAGTCACCTGTGCAAAGGCTCCGTCAAACGAGGACAAAATGACTAACAGCATAAGCGTTGAAGCCAAAACTCTTTTAAATTTCATCATCTTCTATCCTTTCTGTTACTTAATTAATAGTGTTTTTCACCGCATATGGTGAAAGCTTCTTCATATTCCAAAGAAAAACCCTCGCGGAATCTGATTCGCCGCGTTTTTTCAAAATATCATAGGTTCCAACAACAGGCTCATCCGTGATTTTTAATTTTACCGCCGGTGCGGGGAAGACCTCTGCCGCCTTGAGCCTTCCGCTCTCATATAACGCCGAAACAACGCTGAGTTCGTCTAAATCAACCGAATCGAGTGAGGTAAATGGGTAGTCAAACTCCGCTTCGATTCTCTTGTTACTCTCCTCGCCTGTTTCATAAACCCTCATCAGCTCCTGCGGAGCAACGCAAATTTTTAAATCCGTTATATCGAACGCTGTTCCTGTTGCTAAAAACTCAAGTCCGCCGGCTTCCTTTTTTGAATAGTCTTTTTCGGATTTATGCTTGTACTCAGAATACAGCTCTCCGTCAAGATATACCTCCGTTTTAACGCTGTCCGGCTCATCGGGCATATCATAAGTCTTAACAACGACCTCATATTCGCGGTTCAGCTTAAAGATCCTGTCTCCGTATACATTTAATTTATCTGTAACCAATCCCAAATCGGCTCGGTACATTGTTGCACCGACATAATCCGGAGCTGAGCTCATATTAAAGGCATAATATTTTGTTTCCTTTGTTCCTGCCGGAGTACCTCCAGTTCTGAGACACAATCTCATATTTCCGTATTTGTTTAAGGTTCCGGAAACTGCCTTAGTAAACCTGACCTTAAATGACACGTCATAATTCCGTGCGGACGGCATATTGAACACGGCCTTGCTTTCGTCACCCCTTCCCGTTGTCGAATCAAATCTGATTCTGTCGCTCTCGACAGACGGCTTATTATTCTCATTTGTTCCGTCCCGGGTTATAAGTCCTTCAAGACTATCGGGAAGCCTATTCGGCCTGTCGCCGCCCGTCATATCAAACACGGTTGTATATCCTATACTTTGAAGATTCTCTTTTTTTATAGCAATAACGCTGACCGTGTCTGAGGAACTTCCGTTTATTCCGCATTCGTTTTCGGCCTCGATGCGATAATAATAGGTCTTCCCCTCCTCTGTGTCTCTGTCGGTAAAACCGACCTCTCCGTTATGTGCTTCGCCTATCATAGTGATATAACGCGATTCAAAATCGGGCATTTCGCCGCGGTATATGTTATAATGTGCCGCCCCGGAAACGGCCTCCCACTTGAGAGCTATGCCGAATGGTTTCGCCTCTGCCGAAAAATTTTTCGGCTTATCGGGCTTCGTATTATTTATCGAATTTACAACTTCAAGGCTATCGCCAAAGCCTGTTTTTTCAAGCCACTCTTCTCTTGTTTCATAAACAATACCGTCCTTAGCGGCCTTAAATCCGTCCTCGGTAAACACCTTCGTTCCGGTAATCGATTCAACCGAGGTTTTTGTCGGTATATCAAACACCAGTCTCATCGGGGTGCCGCTTATAATCGAGCCGTCCGAGGAATAATACCTGCTTTCAGAGCTTTTTGTATGAGTCCTTGTCATCTCATCCTCCTCAGGCTCTTTCGATATAACTATTGTGTTATCCTCATAGCTTATTCCCGAAAATCCGTTGTTTGAGGTGTTTTGAAGCGCGATTCCGACGGTTCGGTCATAGTTTAATGTAATAACATTTCCCTTAACATACATATTCTTCTGACCCTTTATATCCCCCGTGCCTTTATAATCGGTGATACCTACACCTCCGACCGCACTTGTCAGCTCATAGTTATGGTGAATCTTGTTATATAAAATCTGATTGTCGTGGTTGCCCATTGTATGGATTCCCGCTCCCATATTATGGTGCGTTTCATTATAGATAAAGGTAACGTCGTGTATTCCCCAGTCGAGCCCGAATCCGCCGGCGTCTATGCCGATGCTTCCGTCCCTGCTTTCCGAAAATTCGTTGAACCGGATAATACAGTTTGCACTGTTTCCTATAAAACAGCCGCCGACGCCCCATTTGGGGGAATCCTCTTTGTTATAAATACCGCATTGTTTTATAACATTTCTCTCTATGACCGAATCACTGACCCCGTTTATACACAGGCCTATACTGCTGATTCTCTCCACTCTGTTTCCCGAAATATGAACGTTTCTGAGCATTCCCTCAACGTGCGATTCTCCGCCGCCTTTATCCGTATTCCAGCTGACCGTCCCTATGCCGTAGACGCCTAAATCGTGAGTGTAATTATCCTCTATTCTGACATTTTTTATAAAGCAGTCACCCTGTGTGCAGGTACTCTTTTTATAGTTCACTCCGTAAACTATTCCATAGGTATACGAGTCCGCCGTGTTTGAATATATCTCGCAGTCTCTGACGGTTATATCCTCCATTAAGATATTCGGGGTTTTGTTCTGATTCGCCTTTATGTTTATTCCGCTTCCTCCGCCGAAATTCATACTCAGCCGCCCGGTATTGCATTTGGTGAAAACCTTAAGGTTCTCGACCGTTATGTGCGAAACATCCTCAATAGTCACAACCGTTCCGTTATTGTATAGAATCGGTTTATCCTTTGTGCTGTCTCCGTATGCGCCGTAGGTAATACCGCTGTCATCTTTTCCGCTGTACTTATTGATTTTTAAATATCCGAAAAATTCATCGCCTCTTCTGAATAATATCTTATCGCCGGGTTTAAACTCAACGCTGTTTACCTTATCTATACTTTTCCATGCTCTTTTTTCATTTAACCCATCGTTTGAATCATCGCCCTCGGCGCTGACGTAATACGTTCTGTGGCCCAATGACGTGTATTTTTTTAATTCGGCGTCAAGCTTGTTTATCCAATACCTCTCGGCTATGATTTCCGAACCGTCAGAGAAAAACGCCGCATATCCCGACTTAAAATCCGCGTCCTCAGCGGAAAGGATTTGTTTGTTATCCGCCTCTAAGATAAGCTTCTTCCCGTCGGCGATAAGCTTAACGGTCTTTAGCATATAATCTTCAAGCGTCAAGGCTGTCTTTGAAAGCTCTGTTTTCACTCCGTTTTTCCGCTTTTCGATTTTCGCCGTTTTTCCATCGAAAACGGCGAAATATCCGTTTCCGCTCCTGTCCGCCCTAAGTGCTATTCCCGCGCCTGCGCTTTCTTTAAAAGCCGCGGAAACGGCTATGCTTACATCAGTCATATCGCTGTCGCCGGCGATGGCATATGCCTTTTCGTTATCCTTTGTATGCGCATATCTTTTCCCGAAGCCATAGGGTTTAGGCTTTGATATTTTCACATTATCAGCCTTGTATGCCATCTTCCAACTCATAAATCCACATTTTCCTCTCGGCTGGTCGAGAATCGTCTGAGCCTGTGCCTTTAGCCTTCCGTCTATCCATATATAAATTTGGGAACCGCTGCACCTTATTCTCAGACGTGCCTTTTTTCCGACCTCAATCCCGGAGGTTATCAACGGATAGTTTCTTATTCCATTCCTTACCTTCATTACTTGAAGCGAGCCGTTTTCGTTCAGCAAGACCGAGGTTCTGTTGTTTGAATCAACATATCTGAGCGCAACCGATGTGCTTCCGCCTCCGTCGCTTTCGACATTGGTCACATCCAGCTCAATCTCAAAGTCTGAAAATTCTTCATCTCCGAAAAATGTTTCGGTTGCCCCGCCTGTGGAGTTTCCCACAAGCTCTCCATCGGAAACCGAGACCGCGCCCGTTTTAATCTTTAAATCTTTTATCTGAGAAAAATCATATTCCTTATATACGCTTCCGCTCTCTTCGATAATATTCCATTCTCCCGATACCGTCTCGGGAACAACCGAATTTTCATCGCCGAAATAACTGCTTAAATATCTTGTTCCGTTCTCTTTATAGTAGGCGTCAACATTAACCGAATTGAACAAAATGAAAAACAGAAATATAAGCGCGAATGATTTTCTTATCCTCATATCTCACCGCCTTTTATTTCATGCGCCGCTGAATTTCTCCTGTGAATTCCCTCCGTCAAGCGCATTGCGCTTGCCTTATCTCGGCTGCCGCCTCGGTCGGCGATAAATGGTTGCCACCGGCAATGGAGCCTTTCGTCAGACGTTTTGACTACTTCACCGTGTATTCAAACGCCTTATCGGTAAGCGGCTTTAACGTATTTGAATCCCAGAAGAAGACTCTCGCTTTATCGCCGGCTGATATATTAAACTCTGCATTTCCATTTGTTGTAATCAAGCCATCACTTATACTTATAGTATTTTGAGCCGGATCTAATACCTTTATCTCCTTGAGTTTTCCGTCCGAGCCGTAAAGAGCCGCAAAAGCCTTTGTGTTGTCGGGGATATTCACATTCTCTCTTCCGCTATTAAAGGTATAAAGGAACTTCGGATCAATCTTAAGAATTCTTGTATCATCATTAGTCACTTCACCGAACTCAGCGTCAAACATATCCCGCGGTGCAACGTTTATCTTTAAATCGGTTATTTCAAACTTAGAATCCGTTGATGTCAGAAGAAGGTTACCGTATTCCTTTTTGGCTTGAGTATCAGACATCGTGTACTCTGAATACAGCTTTCCGTCTAAATAGGCTTCTATTTTAACCTGATTGTTCATATTCGGGAGGTCATATACCTTAACCGCAACAGTATAATCTTTATTTCCTTCAAAGGACTTACTACTTTCGTATACCGTTAAAGGTTTTTCATAGAATCCGTTGTACTTCACACGGTCATAGGTTGTGCCTACATATTTTTCGGTTGCGCTCATATTAAACAGATAACCGCTTACCGCCCCGTCTGCAGCATCGGCAGGCATTCCGCCCTCTCTGAGGGTAACCTTTAAATTTCCGTACCTGCCGTTATATGGAGCCGCATTTCCTTTTGCATCCGTTTTATTTATAGCATCGGTGAACTTAACCTTAAACGAAATGTCATAATTCGAAGCGGACGGCATATTAAATGTGGCATAGGCACTCTCGTATATCTTGCTCGGGACTTGAGCCGCGTCAAACGAAAGCTTTTTCGCAGCGGCATCATATGTTACCTTTGAATCAAGTGTCACAAACCCGGTGTTGGTTCCGTTTCCCGTTAATTCCGAAATATTATCCTTTGACATATCGAATACGTTCGTGTAACCCTCAGACGGCTTATACTCCGAGGTCGGCGCAAGGCCGATTTGTGTAAGCTCATCGGCGGAATAAATTTCTTTCAGCTCATCATATGTATAGTTGTTTTTAAGCGCCTTTTTAACCTCAGCACCTGTGTATGTTAAATTAAGCTTGACGTTTTTAAAGAAGTCATTATTCAGCCAGAAGCAGGGACGAATCCAGAAATTATAGCCGTTATTCTCAACCTTTCCCACATATCCTACTTTACCACCAGAAGATATCATGGTAACCCCCAATCCGGCAACAGAGAAACTCGCGTAGTTTGTTGTTGTTCTGAGCTTCCACCGGTCTCCGGCTGTTCCGAAGTCCGTGCTGTTGTTACCCATTATTCCATAGCCGATTTTATCTTTATATTTTAAAAGCTCGCTGTAGGATAAAAGCGCAACGCCGCAGGTTGTTTCATAACAGCCGCTTGCTGTCGAACCGGTTTGATAAAAACGATCCGGTTCTGTCTTCCATAAATGGTTCACATCGATATATTTAACTATTTTTTTATCAAGCGTCTGTATAGTTGACGCTTTTAAATAATCATTGCCGCTGGGGTTTTCCTTCCCGATATGCTCGTAATTAAGTGCATTGGCAACGCTTTCTTTATCATCGGCATTAAAGTGCGCCCCCGCCTTGTTATAATATTTGACCGTGCCATCTGCTCCGTAAAATCTTGTATCGCCGTAGCCGTTTGCCGCAAGGATAAAATATTTTGAGCTACCTCCGTTTGGATTTATATCCAGAAGCGAAAATCTTTTGCCGTTCACTCCGTCAACCGCAAACTGCCAATCTGCGTCATTCGCCTGAGTTGTTAATATTTGATTTGCATTTCCGGCATAAGTTTTGTTATTTTCTACCGCATCCGGTTTCACTATCGTGGGTTCGGCATAGGCCGGTGTTTCGCCGCCGGTCAGGTTAAGGCTCGTTCCCTCGGTTTCTGCGGTCACATCTTTCTCAACGGCTTTTACAAGCTTAGCATCTGTAATGCTAAAGCTCGCCTGTCCCGCGGTCTTTACATCAAACGTAACTTTAATTAATGTTCCGTTCGCCGTCACATCGTCAGCATTTGTCCAAACAAATGTAACGAACGATGAAGCTAAAGAATCTGATAAATTGGTTGTTGCACCGCTGAAGCCGTTTCCGATTTCAAAGAACTTCGGCGTAAGCTTATCCGTATCATATGAAAGCTTAAAATCTATGCCGGCGACGCCCGGGTTCCCTGATAACGCAACAACCGCAGAAGCCGTATTTCCGCTCTGAGAAGCGGTCACCGTCAATTTGGGCGTTGCTGCCGTTTCGCCCTCGGCAAGCACGGCTGTGCCGGATAATGCAAAGGTTGAAAGTATCATCGTCAGAGCCAATAATATACTAAAAATTCTCTTTTTCATTTTAATAGTCCTTTCTTTTTTATGCCTTAAAAGCAATTTTTTCAGAGTCTTCCCCCGAGGTCCTATTTATATTTTTGAATTTTTATTCCGTGCTTTTTGTAATCGAAGCGGACTTAAGAACTTCTCCGCCGCCCTCCGTGCAATACGCCTCGGTGCGGACGGCATCCGCGTATTTCGTCATATCGGCTTCAAGCGTAAAGGTCTTTTCTCCCGATACTCCGCGTTCGCTTCCGAAGGTCTCACGCTTCTCGCACAGAACATTTCCGTCCGCGTCAAAGAGCTTTAACACCGCTGTGAATCCGGCGAAGTCACCATTCTTCATATTCGCGTCAAACTTAGCGATAAGCCAGTCTGACGGCAGCACGCTTGTTTCCGTTCCGTCTCCGTTCGTAAAGGAAATCTTCTCTACTGTCGAGCCGTCATATTCCGCATCCGCCGGCTTCATCATAACGTCATCGATATAAAATATACCATCCTCCTCGGCGTCGGTCTTTAAAAATCCAAACACAAGCTTTCTTTCTTCGTATTTAGGATGCTCCATATATCCAAAATTCTGCCACTCGACATAAGTCCACTCATTTGCCTTAAGGTCAAAAATTTTGTTTCCCCATGAGTCCCATTCGGACATCTTTAATTTTACATTATCGAGCGTTGTGTAAACCCAAGCCGAAAAGTTATATTTTGTGTTGCTTTGAAGGTCCTCTGTCGGATATGGATATTGTACATAACTATTTCTATTATGGCTTCCGTCAGTTCCGAGAAGCGCCCACTTCGGAGCTTTGACTTTTAACGAATATCCTCCGCTGTGGCTCACATCGACACCTTGTTCGATTCCATAATTCGCCTTTATCCACTTATCAATACCGGTTTCAAAGTCAAGCTTAAATATACTCGATTCATTATCAAACTCCGCTTTTGATTTGATTGCCGAGGTCTTGACGGCGGCGGGGTCGCCGAGCGTTCCGTCCGATGCCTTTGGAACGACAAAGTATACCGCGTCTGAATTATCATACACCGTTTTGTCGGTATATTCCTCATTCTCGGTGCTCGCGATAAGCTTTGACTCGTCAAAAGCATCGCCGCTTCCGCGATAGATATTATAGATTATCGCTGTTTCGCCGCCATTCCAGCTAAGCGCCGCTCCGTCTTCGTCACGCGTCGCTCTAAGGTCGGTCACCGTCGGCTTTTCACCGTCTGCCGCCGCCTTGTCACCGTCGGACAGACCGTAAATTTCCCAATCGTCAAGGCTCGAAAAGACTTTTCCGTTATCGGAGGCCGAAAAGCCGTCAGCGTAGGAATTTCCGAAAATCTTCGGCAATTCTGCATTTGACAATCCGTCAAATTTGAACATCTCGCGCTTTCCCGAAATACTGTTGCCTATAATACTGCTCCTGTCATCTTCTTTTAATCCCGAAAACGAGAAAAGAGGTTTTTGTGTTGCTTGCGCCGAATCGAAAAGCTGTGCCGTATTGGAAAGAAAGCAGACCCTTCCGCTATAGGCTTGCGCCGTATTGATAAGCGCCCCTCCGCTGACCGTGTTCCCGAAAAAGCTTATGTCAGCCGAGCCGTCGGCTTCTATAAGACAGCCTCCGCCCAGTTCGCAGGAATTGTTGTATATCTCAGAGCTTCCCGAACCGCTTATCTTTATTTTGTTTTTTAACTCACAATTTTTAATTATGACAGACGCGCTGTCCTTTATCTCTGTTTCGCCGCTGATAACGCAATCTGCAATCACCGCTGTGCCGGTGATTGTCAATCCGCCCGACAGCGAAACGCCGCTGATGTGTGCAGACCCCTTCACATTGATTTTTCCGCTTATTGTCGGCTTTTCACCCTCGCCGTAAGTCAGCACGTCAACCGTTTTTCCGCTTTCGGCTTCAAAGCCTTCATATGTTCCGCCGCTTTTAAGCTTAACTGTGCCTTCCGCATTCGCAACATTTTCGGCCGCTTTTGACGGAGCAGTTCCGTCACCCGTTCCGCCCGGCGCACAGTATGTCTGCGCCGAAACGGACGCAGCCGTCAGGCACATCGCCGCCAACAGTACCGCCGTAACCCTTCCGCAAATTTTATGCTTCATATGCTTGCTCCCTTCATTTTATTTATTTTAACCGATTGTAAAAGTCTGAAAATGTTGATTCCAAGCGGTTTTTCTTGTTAATGTATAATACTTTTCTCCGCTTTTTTTAATCCCTCCACCGCTGACGTCCCGGTCGGCGATTGAATCCCCTCAGTCACCTATCGGTGACAGCTCCCTTTAGGCAATGGAGCCTTTTGAGAGGCTTTAGCAACATTTGCCCCCTTGCCTAAAAGGGCGATGGTTGCCGCCCACTTGCCCCCCTTGCCTAAAGGGGGGTGAGTTTTGCGACAGCAAAACTCGGGGGGATATATGAGTTACCCAGAGCTTTCGATTTCTTTATTTTACAATCATCTATTTATTTTTTATAAAACTATCAAAGACCCGCTTCCTTTGCCTTCGCATTAATTTCTTCAACATAAGCGGTTCCGCCGCGTTTATACCATTCCTGCTTCATTTTCTCAAATCCCGAATCAATATCTTCGTTATTTATAATCATATTTGTTGCGGTTTCAAAGAAGTATGTTTCAAGTTCCTTCTTCTTAACATTGCTTATTTTTTCCTCGTCCAGCTTTAAGTATCTGAGCGGATTCGGGAACTTAGAATCTCTTTCTATCGCGTGCTTTGAATATTCAAGGCGGCGTTCCTTAAACGGCTCGTCATCATACATAAACAGAGAATCCCATGTAACAAGTGATTTAAGCGCCGCTACGCTGTCTACCGCCGCCATTTTCTTCTGTCTTCCCGTCTTTTCATCGTTCGGAACCGTTCTTGTAATCTTTCCGTCCTTTTCTTCATAGTCCACGCCCTCAACGCCGTATCTCATAAGCTTTAAGCCTTCGTCAGAGAGCAGGTAGTCAAGAAGCTTCATTGACTTTTTCTGCTTTGCCTCACTCGAAACGCCGCTGACCGCCGTCATCAGATAATAGTTATCCTGTCCGTTTCCTCTGACATAGCCGCTTGTGTTGGTTATGTCGTCCATAATACAGAACATATCCTCGGGATTCTTGTCGGGGTATGCCGCCTTGAACTTTTCGTACATATCGTCATACCACATACCCTTTCCGCCTATCATTCCGGCCTTTCCGCTGATAAACTTATCCTCGCATGACGGACCTATTACAAATTCGCGGTCAACCGCACCCGAATTATACATCTTCTGGAAGGCTTTAAGCGCCTCTTTCATATTGTCGCTCACTATCTCAGGCTCCCACTTTCCGTCTACCTTTTTGAATCGGTTATATCTTGTGTCAAAGAGATCGTACGGAAATCCGTAAACCTTTGAGAATGAATAACCCGTCGTGTCATTCTGTCCGTTTCCGTCGGGGTCGTTCTGTGCAAACGCGGTAGCAACCTTAATAAAATCTTCGGTTGTCTTCGGCATTTCGAGATTAAGCTTCTTTAACCAGTCCTTTCTTATCCACGTACAGCTGCTTCCGACCGTTTCATTGTTACCCTCATAGCTGTATATGGGAAGAAAATAGTGCTTTCCCTCTTCAAGCGCTTTTAAATCGTCGAACTGCTTCAGCTTATTATCGATATTCGGATAATCCTTTGAATAATCGCTGAGCGGAAGAACTATCCCCTCTTTTATCCACTGTGTATACTGACGGTTGTTTATATCTACGCCCGATGATACGAATATATCGGGAACCTCACCGCTTGCCAGCAAGACGTTCAGCTTTGTTGCCGCGTCGTTGCTGTTGGTGTTTGACGACATCGGTTCTATCTCGATGCCGAGTTTTTCATGCAGGGTCTTATAAATAGGCGAGTTATCGTCACCGACCGTCATATTTCCCAAATACCCCGAAAAAATCTTAATCTTTTCATCTGCGTCCTTTGCCTGCTTTCCTCCGCCGCAGCCTGCAAGGCACGTCACCGTCATCATTGCCGCGGCAGCAGCCGCCATAACTCTCTTTACCATTTAAAAATCCTCCTTTTGAATATGGTCATTTTGTTAATATGTAAAACTTAATAATTTTTAACTCTTTACCGCGCCGAGCATCATTCCCTTTGTGAAATACTTCTGTATAAACGGATAGATAATCAGAATCGGAACTATCGAAACAACCACCGTCGCCATTTTCAGATTCTCCTCCATCATAAACATACTGTCTCGGTTGTCGGCCGCCATATCACTCGTATTATTGTTTATAAGTATATCTCTTAAAACAAGCGCAAGCGGCCATTTGTTTTTATCGTTTAAATAAAGCATCGCATTATACCAGCCGTTCCAGCGGTTTACCGCCGAAAATAGTGCAATTGTCGTTATTATGGGAAGGCTCAGCGGAATCACTATTCTTATAAAGATAGTCAAATATGACGCCCCGTCAAGCATAGCCGATTCTTCAAGCTCAGTCGGAATCGACTCAAAAAAGCTTCGCGATACCACCAGATAATAGGTGGACATAAACGCCGGAAGTATAATAGAAAGCCAGCTGTTTATCAAACCGAGATTTTTTATAAGCAGGTATCCGGGGATAAGACCGCCGCCCACAAACATCGGAATTGTGATAAAGGCATTTATAAACGCTCTTCCGGGAAGGTCTCTCTTTGTCAACCCGTATGCAAACATCAGGTTTCCGGCAAGAGTCAGCGGAACGCCGCACACAACCAGCATAACGGTAACAAGAAATCCGCTTGTTATGTATTTGTATCCGAGGATTGCCTTATAGCTCTCAAAGGTAAACGATTTCGGCCATAGAGTCAGCTTGCTCTGTACCAGCTCCTGATACGGCATAACCGATCTTATAACAACAAAGTAAAACGGATATATCATTATAAGTGCGCATATAGCAAGAAATATTATATTAAATACGTTAAAGGCTTTTTCGCCCAAGCTTCTTTTCATTCTTTACTTCCTCCTTAATACAATCCGCTTCCGCTGAGCTTCTTCGAAACAAAGTTAGTCGACAGAAGCAGAACACAGTTTATTACGTTTAGGAATATGCTCAGCGCCGTTGACCTTGCATAATTACCCTGGCCGAGACCCACACGATAGTTGTATGTCTGAATTATATCTCCGACATCATATACGGCCTCGTTATACATATTAAATATCTGGTCAAAGCCGCCATTGGTCAATCCTCCGACCTTTAGTATCAGCAGGACGGACACGGTCGGAAGTATGCACGGAATCGTGATTTTTATTGTCTGCTGCCATCTGCTTGCACCGTCTATGTATGCGGCTTCGTAAAGGTCGGGCGAAATTCCCGTAAGCGCCGCAAGATAAATAATCGTACCCCAGCCGACTTCCTTCCATATATCCGAGCCCACAACCATACTGCGGAACGTTTTTGAGCTAGTAAGGAAGTTTACCTCGTTTATACCCACGGATTTCAATATTGCATTAATCGGACCGTCCATAGCAAAAATGACGTTTATTATACCTGCGATAACGACCCACGAAATAAAGTGGGGAAGATAAATCGATGTCTGTATCACTCTTTTATATTTTTCAGAGCGCAATTCGTTCAGCAAAAGCGCAAGAATAATCGGTGCGGGAAAACCGAAAATCAGTCTCAGCACACTCAGATAAAGAGTGTTATTGAAAACCCTCCAGAAATTACCCGTTGCGAAAAGCTCTCTGAAGTTTTTCAACCCCACCCACGGACTGTTCCATATTCCGCGGGTCACATAAAAATCTTTGAATGCTATCTGGATTCCGTACATGGGAGCATAATTAAACACAATGTAACATGCAGCCCCAAGAAGCATCATTGCATAAATGGCTCGGTATTTTTTCATTTCTTTTACCGTTGCCGACCAGCCTCTTTTTTTCTTAATTTTACTCTTTGTCTTTAACTCATTACTCAAGTCAGCCACTCCTCCACTAATGTTAATCTTTGTTTAAACTAATCATATCACCTTTTGTGCAAAAAACATATGTGTTCATCAACGATTTTTGTGCTAATCAACGATTTTGCACAAAAAAATATGACCGCCTTGTTAAAAGCGGTCATTAAAGGTGTCGAAAAAGTTATTTTCAGCAAGATATTGCTTTGAATTGACTGCCCCCTTGCCTAAAGAGGCGATTCATCCAAAAAACAAAATAATTTTATTGAATTAATTGCCCTTCGCCCATACAGTTGCCAAGCCCAACTGCACAGAAAAAAT
>CADBUP010000122.1 GCA_902797885.1 uncultured Ruminococcus sp. | reverse complement strand
TTGTCATCCCGACCAACAAACCTCTTGCACGTGTTGACCTCCCTGACAGCATATATAAAACCGAGATGGGTAAGTTTAATGCTGTTATTGACGAGATAGTTTCCGCTCACGAAAAGGGTCAGCCGGTATTGATCGGTACCGTTTCAATCGAAAAATCAGAGCTTTTGAGCAAGCTCCTCCGAAAACGCGGAATCGCACATAATGTGCTTAATGCGAAGTTCCATGATAAAGAGGCTGAAATTGTTGCTCAGGCAGGTAAAAAAGGCGCTGTTACTATAGCTACCAATATGGCCGGCCGTGGTACGGATATTGTCCTCGGAGGTAACGCTGAGTTTATGGCTAAAGCCGAGATGGAAAAGCAAGGCTTCCCCGATGAAATGATTGTACAGGCTACCGGGTTTGCTGAAACAGATGATGAAGAAATTTTAAATGCAAGAAAGACCTTCAGAGAGCTTTATGACAAGTTTAAAGAACAGATTGAACCTGAACAGAAAGAAGTTTTGGATGCGGGCGGTCTGTATATTATAGGAACAGAGCGTCACGAAAGCAGACGTATAGATAACCAGCTTCGCGGCCGTGCGGGTCGTCAGGGTGATGTAGGTAAGTCGCGTTTTTATCTTTCGCTTGAGGATGATTTGATGAGACTTTTTGCTCCCGAACGTATAAGCAAGGTTATGGACACCTTCGGTCTGGAAGAAAACGAAGCGATTGAAAGTAAGATGCTGAGCAATGCTATCGAGACAGCCCAGGAACGTGTTGAGGCAAGAAACTTTGATATACGAAAGCACGTCCTTCAGTATGACGATGTGAACAATCAACAGCGTGAAATGATTTATCAGCAGCGTGACAGGGTTCTTGACGGTGAAGATATGCGTTCTTATATAATGAATATGGTCGGTGATACTCTTGAAATGATAATCAAGAAATATTCGGCTGTATCAGACGCTCCGGAAGAATGGGAATGGGATGCTATGCGCGAGCATATCATGGCCGTATTCGGCGAGCTTCCGGAAAACACATTCGACTTTAGCGAGCATGAACTTGACCATATGACTGTCGAAAGCCTTAAAGATGACTTGACTGAGGTTGTGGACGAGAAGTATGTCGCAAAGGAAAAAGACTTTGCGGATGCTTCGGGTGATCCTGATGCAATGAGAAATATTGAGAGAATTATCCTTCTCCGTGTTGTTGACCAGAAGTGGATGGATCATATCGATAATATGGAACAGCTTCGTCAGGGTATCAACCTTCGTGCTTATGCACAGCGTGACCCTGTTATTGAATACAAGTTTGAGGCTATGGATATGTTTGAAGAAATGATTGAGTCCATTAAAGAGGATACGGTTAAGCTTCTCTTCCATGTTGTTCCGCAGACGAGAATTCAAAGAGAACAGGTTGCAAAGCCTATAGCCGAAAATCACGGTGGCGATGGAACTGTTGTTAAAAAGCCGGTTCGCCACACTAATAAGATAGGTAGAAACGACCCTTGTCCTTGCGGAAGTGGCAAAAAATATAAAAATTGCTGTTTGGCTAAAGATCAGGCTGAAAATAACAGATAATTTTTGCCCGAGTCTGGGTTTTCTCAGGCTCGGGCAAACCTGCGTATATACAAATTTATGTTTGACAATAACAGGAATATATGATATAATTATATTTCTGAAATATTATATAATATTTAAGGATGTGAGTATATGATAGCTTTCGATGAGTACAGGCTCGGACTTGAAGGTATGAAAAAGGATATTACGGATTTGAGGGATTCACTTTAGCATTGAAAAAACTGAAGCTGAAATAAAAGAACTTGAAAAAATCAGTATGGAGCCGTCGTTCTATGACGATATGGAGGCGGCCGGTAAGACAATGCAGAAAATCAAAGGTTTACGCGATAAGCTTGAACGCTATGCAGCTCTTGTCAGAGCGCACGATGACCTCGCGACGCTTGTTGAACTTGCGATAGACGAGGATGACGAAAGCGTTCTTGACGAGGTTAAGGATGCTTATAAAAAGCTTTCTAAGAACCTTGAAGATATGAAACTTGAAACTCTCCTTTCGGGTAAATACGATAAGAACAATGCGATAATCACTTTACACGCGGGTGCCGGCGGTACCGAGGCTCAGGACTGGTGCGAGATGCTTTATCGTATGTATACACATTGGGCGGAACGTCGAGGATATACAGTTGAGACCCTTGACTTTCTTGATGGAGAAGAAGCCGGCCTTAAAAGTATTACCTTTTTGGTTCAGGGACTTAATGCGTATGGTTATGCAAAGTGCGAAAAAGGAGTACATCGTCTGGTTAGAATTTCACCGTTTGATTCGGCGGCAAGACGTCATACGTCTTTTGCTTCATGCGAGGTTATGCCCGAAATCGATGATGATATAGAGGTAAATATTAACCCTGAAGACTTGCGTATAGACACATATCGGTCGAGCGGTGCGGGAGGTCAGCATATAAATAAGACCGAATCCGCAATCAGAATTACGCATATTCCGACCGGCGTTGTTGTAACCTGTCAGAATGAGCGTTCACAGCATAAAAATCGTGAAACAGCTATGAAAATGCTTAAATCAAAGCTGATTGAAATTGCCGAGAGAGAGCACAAAGAGAAAATTGACGATTTAAAAGGTGTTCAAAAAGATATTGGCTGGGGAAGTCAGATTCGTTCTTACGTTTTTCACCCATACACTATGGTTAAAGATCATAGAACCAACTATGAAGTAGGTAATATCGGCGCTGTTATGGACGGGGATATCGATGGATTTATTAACGCCTATCTGATAGCAAAATCAAGAGGTGAACTTTAATGTTTGAAAAATTATCATTTATAGAAGAACAGTTTGAAGAGCTTGCTAAAAAAATAAGCGACCCCGAGGTAATCGCCGACCAAGAGACGTGGCGAAAGCTTTGTAAAGAACATTCCGATTTATCGCCTATAGTCGAAAAGTATCGCGAGTATAAACAAAACAGAACAACGATTGATGACGATACCGCTATGCTTGACGACCCGGATACAGATAAAGAATTCAAAGAAATGCTTGTTGATGAAATTAAACAGGCCAAAGAAAATATTGAGAAAATTGAAGAAGAACTTAAAATTCTGCTTCTGCCGAAGGACCCGAACGATGACAAGAATGTTATGGTTGAAATCCGCGGCGGAGCAGGCGGCGATGAAGCCGCTTTGTTTGCAAGCGACCTGTTCCGCATGTATTCGATGTATGCTGATTCAAAGCATTGGAAAACTGAGGTCTTAAACCTTAACGAAATCGGAATAGGCGGAATAAAAGAGGTTACGTTTATGATAGAGGGCGAGGGTGCATACAGTCGTCTCAAGTTTGAGAGCGGTGTTCATCGTGTACAGCGTGTTCCCGAAACCGAATCAAGCGGCAGAATTCACACATCGACCGTTACTGTTGCGGTTTTGCCTGAGGTTGACGATGTTGAGGTTGAGATTAACCCCGATGACCTTCAAATTGACACATATCGTTCAAGTGGTGCGGGCGGTCAGCATGTCAATAAAACCGAATCCGCAATCCGCATAACTCATATTCCAACCGGAATTGTTGTTGCGTGCCAGGATGAACGTTCACAACACAAAAACCGTGAGGCTGCTATGAAAATGCTTCGTTCTCGTCTATACGATAAGATGGAGCAGGAGCGAAACGCCTCTATTGCGGCAGACAGAAAAAGTCAGGTCGGAACAGGTGACCGAAGCGAACGTATCAGAACTTATAACTTCCCACAGGGGCGTATGACAGACCATCGAATTGGGCTCACGCTTTATAAGCTTGAGCAAATTATGAATGGTGATTTAGATGAAATAATTGACGCTTTGATTACTACAGATCAAAGTGAGAAGCTTAAAGCCCAAGCGGAAGAACTTTAAAAATTTTATATGAGAGGTGTCAGTTATGGAAACAAAACTGCTGACTGCCGCTGAAAGTGATTTACTTATTGCCGCCGATATTTTAAAGAAAGGCGGCAATGTGATTATTCCGACCGAAACTGTTTACGGCTTGGGCGCGGATGCAATGAATCCCGAGGCGGTTAAAAATATATTTAAGGCAAAAGGCAGACCGGTAGATAATCCATTGATTGTTCATATCAGCTCGTTTGATATGCTAAGCGGAATAGTATCCGAGTTCCCTGAATCTGCAAAAGCGATAGCTGATAAATTTTGGCCGGGTCCTTTAACTATTATTTTAAATAAGTGTAAAAATGTTCCATATGAAACAACAGGCGGTCTTGAGACTGTTGCCGTGAGAATGCCCAAATGCAAAACGGCAAGTCGTTTAATAGAACTTTCGGGGATTCCTATAGCGGCGCCAAGCGCTAATCTTTCGGGAAAGCCGAGTCCAACTACTTTTCGCCATTGTATAGATGATATGATGGGAAGGGTTGACGCGATAATTGACGGCGGAGACTGTGAAATCGGCGTAGAATCTACGGTCGTTGATTTGAGCGGAGATAAGCCGGTGTTACTTCGTCCCGGCGGAATCACACTTGAACAGCTTTCTGAAGTTTTGGGTGAGGTCGATGTTATAACATCGGTTAAAGAAGGTGAAACTCCAAAATCTCCCGGTCTTAAATATAAACACTATTCACCCGATGCTGATGTAATAATTCTGTCGGGTAACATTGACGATGTTACTTCATATGTTGAGAAACAGGCTGCTCACTCAAAGGTAGGAGTGCTTGTATTTGATGAATTTCCAAAATTCAAAGGGGCGGAGACAATTTCGCTTGGCAGTATTAAAAACCCTAAAAATGCTACACACAGATTGTTTAATGCGCTTCGCGATATGGACAAGCTCGGAGTAACAAAGATATTTGCGCCTGAGATTGGTTCTAAGGGAGTATGGCGTGCTGTTCGCAACAGATTATACCGCGCAGCAGGAGGAAAGCTGATTAACCTTTCCGAGCTTAAAAAGCCATATGAATCTATAGAAAATGAGCACAAGGTTAAAAAAATATTGTTTGTTTGCACGGGAAACACCTGTCGAAGTCCAATGGCGGAGGGTATATTTAACGAAATATGTAAGAACCGCGGAATATCCGCAATAGCCGATTCAGCGGGAATTTATGCTGACGGAAGCCCGGCTTCAAAAAACGCCGTTCTTGCTATGAAAGAGCTTGGCGTAGATATTAATGGAAGAAAGTCACGGAACATAACCGACGATATGATAAAATCAGCGGATTTGGTTCTCACTATGTCCGGTTCGCATAAAAACGCTCTTATATCGATTTTTGGTGATAGCAAAAAAATTAAAACGCTTTCTGAATTTGTTGGCGAAGCCGGAGATGTGCCTGATCCATTCGGTGGGAGCATGGATACCTACAGACAATGTCGGGATTCACTTAAAGCCTTGATTGGAAAAGTTGTTGATAAATTATGATTTCTTTTGAAATGCTTTCTGATAAAAATGTTGTTGACGTTTGGATGCTCGAAAAAAGATGCTTTATCGATCCATGGACTATTAAAATGTTCACGGATGAGCTTGATAATAAGATTTCTGTCTACATTGTCGCACGCGACGATCAGACAAACTCCATTGTCGCCTACGGTGGAATGTGGCTAATCTATGACTGTGCGGATATTACAAATATTGCGGTTGCTCCCGAATATCGCCGCGAGGGTTTGGGCGGAAGAATTTTAGAGCTGCTTGAAAAAATCGCGTCGGAGCATAATATGACCGCTCTTTCGCTTGAGGTACGCGAGTCTAATCTCCCGGCTATTGCACTCTATCAAAAGTATGGATTTTTAAAAAATGGCTTGCGCAAAGGATATTATAAAGATAACGAAAACGCAGTTTTAATGACGAAAAATTTGAAAAGTAGTGATAATCAATGAAAATTTTAGCAATAGAAAGTTCCTGTGATGAGACCGCGGCAGCTATAATAGAGGACAGAACCAAGGTCTTGTCAAATGTAATAAATACACAGATTGATCTGCATAAACAGTATGGAGGTGTTGTGCCCGAGATTGCATCACGATTACATATTGAAAATATAAGTGCAGTTGTAGAAAAAGCAATTGAGGATAGCGGAGTATCAAAAGATGATATTGACGCGATTGCCGTAACATATGGGCCGGGTCTTGTCGGTGCTCTATTGGTAGGTGTTTCGTATGCCAAAGCGTTTGCATACGCGTTAAATAAGCCTCTTATAGGCGTACATCATATAAAAGGTCATATATCTGCAAATTATATAGAAAATCCTGACTTAAAACCACCATTTATTTGTCTTGTTGCATCCGGAGGGCATAGTCATATAGTAAATGTAAAAGGATATAACGACTATGAAGCACTCGCTAAGACGCGTGATGATGCGGCAGGGGAAGCTTTTGACAAAGTGTCACGGGTTCTCGGCTTCGGTTATCCCGGCGGGCCTGCGATTCAAAAGGCTGCTGAAAGTGGCGACCCGCTTGCCATTCACTTTCCCCGTGTAAATATGGGAAGCGGAAGCTTCGATTTTAGCTTCAGCGGCGTTAAAACTTCTGTGCTTAACTATATTCATAACGCCGAGCAGAAGGGTGAATCTATAAATAAATTTGACGTTGCTGCGTCATTTCAAGAGGCGGTTGTAGATGTTCTCGCTGACCATCTTATAAACTGTGCCAAGTCGGTCGGTGTATCTAAAATTGCGCTTGCCGGCGGAGTGGCGGCAAACGTTCCGCTCAGGAACCGCGTTGAGCAAAAGGCATCGGACGAAGGTATGAATTTTTACTTTCCCCGACTCTCGCTTTGTACCGATAACGCCGCTATGATTGGCTGTGCCGCCTTCGCCGAATATGAGGCCGGGAACATATCAGATCTATCATTAAACGCTGTTCCAAATCTCGCCTTGTAATGATTTTTTATTAAAAGTACAAGCAAAAAAGTTTTTAAAATTTTTTAAAAAACTTTAAAAAAAAGCTTGACAAATGGCAGAAATTCTGGTATTATATATCTTGTGCTCATCAAGAGCACGGAATACGGCGGTATAGCTCAGTTTGCTAGAGCATGCGGTTCATACCCGCAGTGTCACTGGTTCGAATCCGGTTACCGCTACCATATACGGCTCCTTGGTCAAGTGGTTAAGACTCCGCCCTCTCACGGCGGCTACAAGGGTTCGAATCCCTTAGGAGTCACCAAAAAAGCACTTCATAAGAAGTGCTTTTTTTAATGAAATATACGGCTTGAAAGACAAATGAATATGTTGTGAAACACGTATTGTATATTCATATCAAATAATGAACAATCTTACCGAAAGTCGATTTTTTGACAGTAGAAGGACAAACTTTATTTTCCTTTAAAAAGTGTTCCAACCGGCTCGGAATTAATTATTTTATATAAATTTTCGGGATGGCTTCCGTTTGTTATAATCATATCAATTCCTAAAGGGCAAACCAATTCCGCGGCGCCAATCTTAGTTCGCATTCCTCCTGTTCCGCGTCTCGTTCCTTCGCCTCCGGCACAGCTTTTTATATCATCTGTTATCTCGGTTATAACAGGTATAAGATGTGTTTTCGGGTCATTGGGGTTTCCGTTATAAAAGCCGTCAATATCTGACATTATAACAAGAATATCCGCGTCAACAAGCTTAGCGACATACGCGGAAAGTGTATCATTATCGCCGAACTCTATCTCATATGTAGAAATTACATCATTTTCGTTTACTATAGGGATTACTCCGTATCCAAGCATAGTTTCAAATGCGTTTTTTGCACTTATGTATCTAAGCTCATCCTCAAGAATGAATTTGGTAAGAAGAACCTGCCCTGTGTTATAACCGTATTCCTTGAAAAACTTTTCATAGATTGCCATAAGACTTGCCTGACCGATTGCAGCAAGAGCCTGTTTCTGGCGCGTTGTTGATGGTTTTTCGGTCAGGCCGAGCTTACCGACACCTACACCAATTGCACCGCTTGAAACAAGAATGACTTCGTGCCCCATATTCATAAGGTCAGAAATAACGCGGCACAATGAATCAACTCTTCTTAAATTTGTTTTTCCGGTTTCGTGTGTTAGGGTGGATGTTCCTACTTTAACAACTATTCTTTTCTTTGAATTTGACATATTTATCTCCGTTCTTTCGTGCATGTTATGGCTTAATATTCTTTTTAAACACAATATGCTTTAAGAAATTCATCAAGAATTTCAAGCATTTGTGACGGTGTTTCCGCTTTGTTGATGTACCCGCGTAATACTGCGCCGCCCGGAACGCCTTTGAAATACCACGACATATGTTTACGTGCCTCTAAGGTTCCTCTATGCTCGCCCTTATATTTTATAAGCAGATCAAAATGATGCTTGGCGACCTCTATGCGCTCTGAAATTGTCGGAGGAGGAAGAATCTCACCGGTTTTCAGATAGTGAATCACATCCCGAAAAATCCAAGGATTTCCCTCGGCTGCTCTGCCAATCATTATTCCGTCACAGCCGGTATAGTCGAGCATATACCTCGCTGATTTTCCGTCTGTTATATCGCCGTTGCCTATTACCGGAATGCTTACGGCGTTTTTCACAGCCTTTATTATATTAAGGTCAGCCTTTCCGCTGTAAAACTGTTCACGGGTTCTGCTGTGAATGGTAATGGCAGAGGCGCCGTTCAGTTCGGCAATTTCAGCGAATTGAGCCGCATTTATAGAATCGCTGTTCCATCCGGCGCGAAATTTAACCGTCACAGGCACATCGACCGCGCCGCACACGGCTGAGATTACCTCGCCGGCAAGCTCAGGTGACTTCATCAGCGCACTTCCGTCGCCGTTATTCACTATTTTCGGAGCAGGGCAACCCATATTTATATCTATAATAACAGCGCCGCCGGCCAGAGCGTTTTTGGCTATATCCGCCATTATTTTCGGCTCGTGCCCGAATATCTGTACCGCAATGGGCATCTCACGGCTGTCTGCAGCAAGCAAATCAGCGGTTTTCCTACTGTTATAGTACAGACCCTTCCCTGATACCATTTCAGTATACATAAGCGCGGGACCAAACGGTTTGGTTATCAAGCGAAACGCCTTATCGGTAACCCCCGCCATCGGGGCAAGAAAAATATTGTTTTCGAGTTCAAGATTTTTAATCCTCATAAATCGATTTCCTATCTAATATTGTATATGCCTGTATTTCAAGTTTGTCTGAGCATTTTTTGAGTAAAAGGCTGTTATCCTTTATTATCTCTTCTTTGGCTGATTTTTTGAGTTTTTTAATAAACGCTTCAAGTCTCATAGCGGCAGAGCGGCTGTCAGAACCCCAAACAGCTTCAATTCTTACGGGAATTCTCGAATGTGTATATTTTGCGCCCTTGTCGGTTTTTGAAAGATGCTCTGAAAAGCGGCGTCTTACATCGGTGGTGTACCCGGTATAAAGTGAATTATCACTACAGCGAAGAATATATACATAGTACATCATATCAATCATCTCGGCTTTTGAAGTTTTTTCTTATCTCCGCCGCAAGGTACAAGGACCCGCAAACAACAGGAATTTTATCGTCATGAGAGAGAGCAAGTCGCGCAGCATTTATCGGATCTTTTTCAATAAGCGCCGAGATACCATGCTTATAAAACTCAGCCGAAATCCTTTCTGCCGGCGCACAGCGGGGCATAGAAATTTCTGTTGCAATAACACAAGGTGAGAGTTTTGAAAACTCGGAAACAACCCCGGATACATCCTTATCCGACATCATAGCGATGCAAAGACATATTGGTTTGTTTAAAGCCTTAAGCGTTTCACAGAGTGCGGCGGAGGCGGGTCTGTTATGCGCTCCGTCTATTATCAAGCCACATTCAAGCATCTCAAAACGCGCCGGATTTTTTGCGGATTTGAGTCCGCTAAAAACAGCAGCATCTTTTATGCTTAAACCAAGGCCGTTTAATACTTCAACTGCCTTTAAGACCGTCGCGGCATTATATATTTGAAAATCTCCGCCAAGGGATAGTTCATATTCCTTTTTATTATATATGAAACCGCCGCTGCTCTTCCTTGGCATATCAGCCTGAATATACGGCGCATTTTTTTCGGCGCAGAATCTCTTTATAACCGAAACAGCGTTATCATTCATACACGGATAAACGATGACGGGTCGGTTTTCTTTAATAATTCCGCATTTTTCGGCGGTAATTTCTTCAATAGTGTCGCCGAGATACTGCATATGGTCAAACCCTATAGACATAAGCACCGTTATAAGCGGAACTTTTATAACGTTTGTCGCATCAAGCCTTCCGCCTAAGCCTGTTTCGAGAACAACAATATCACATTTTTCTTCAGTAAAATACTCAAAGGCAATCGCCGTATCTAAAGCAAATTCAGAAACGGGAGTATCATATTTTTCGATAGTTTTCCTTATACGCGTAGTGATTTCGGCCAGCTTAGCGTTCGGAATCTCCTCGCCGTCTATCCTTATTCTCTCATTAAAGCAGGTTATATACGGCGAAGTAAAAAGTCCGACGCGATAACCGCTGTTTTTTAAAATCTCAGCAAGCATAACAGCGCAGGAACCTTTTCCGTTGGTTCCTGCGATGTGTATAAATTTCAATTTATCCTGAGGATTATTTAATTTGTTCAAAAGCCTGCGCAAAAGCTCATTGCCTAAGGTTCGGGCAAACTTCGGTGTTGAGTGGATATACTCAATTGTTTCATTATAATTCATAATTATTTGAGCTTTTCAAGTCCTTCAAGGACGGTTTGAAGCATAGCCTTATATTGTTCGCCTTTCTTTTTCTCTTCATCGACAACAGCTGCAGGGGCTTTTTCAACAAAACCCTTGTTGGAAAGTTTTCCTTCAACGCGTTTTATTTCGCCCATCAGACGCTTTTTCTCTTTTTCGAGACGTTCAGTCTCTTTAGCCTTGTCAACCAAATCGTCAAGCGGAAGAAGAAGCTCTCCGCCGGGCGATGCAACCGAAACAGAATTCTCGGGAACGTCGGATTTGTCATTGGTTATAATAACTTCAGACGCCGAAGCGAGCTTTGTATAGAATGATGTTCCCTCTTTGAAGACCTCGGGCTTATCCGTTACGATATATAACTTTGCCTTCCGTGACGGCGGAACGTTCATCTCGTTTCTGACATTTCTTATTCCTTTAATTGACTCCATTATAAGCTGCATCTCGTCGCGTGCGGCTTCGTTTTCAAACTTCTCATCGAAGACGGGGAAGCTTGAAATCATAATGCTTTCGCCGATATGCGGAAGTGCCTGCCATATTTCTTCGGTTATGAACGGCATAAACGGATGTAGGAGCGTAAGCGTATTTGACAGGACGTACACAAGCGTTTTCTGAGCCGTAATATTACTTTCGCCCTCCTGAGAAAATCTCGGCTTGACAAGCTCAATATACCAGTCACAGAATTTATCCCATATAAAGTCATAGAGCTTAGCAACAGCGATTCCGAGTTCATATTTTTCGATATTATCGGTAACCTCTTTCACAAGAGCGTTATACTCATGCAGAATCCATTTATCCTCAAGCTTGAGCTTGCTTAAATCCGGTTCTGAATATTTGTCGATTGAAAGATTCATCATAACAAATCTCGAAGCGTTCCATATCTTATTGGCAAAGTTTCTGCTTGCCTCCACGCGTTCCATATAGAAACGCATATCATTGCCGGGCGAATTGCCCGTGGCAAGGGTAAAGCGAAGGGCGTCAGCACCGTATTTTTCGATTATTTCAAGCGGGTCAATACCGTTTCCTAAAGACTTGCTCATCTTTCTTCCCTGACTGTCACGAACAAGGCCGTGAATGTATACGTCTTTAAACGGAACCTCGCCCATATGTTCAAGACCGGAGAAAATCATTCTTGATACCCAGAAGAAAATTATGTCATATCCGGTAACCAAAACAGAGGTAGGATAGAAATAATCAAGCTCCCTTGTCTTGTCCGGCCAGCCGAGTGTCGAGAAAGGCCAAAGAGCCGAGCTGAACCACGTATCAAGCACATCCGAATCCTGAACGACCTTTCCGCCGCATTCGGGGCAGACGGTGATATCCTCTTTGGAAACGGTCGTCTTTCCACAATTCTGACAATAAAATGCAGGTATACGATGTCCCCACCAAAGCTGACGTGAGATACACCAGTCGTGAACGTTTTCCATCCAATGTGTATATGTCTTTGTAAAACGCTCGGGGATAAAGCGCGTTTTTCCGTTCAAAACGGCATCAAGCGCGGGTCTTGCAAGCGGCTCCATCCTGACGAACCATTGCTTTGATGTGATTGGTTCTACCGTTGTTCCACAGCGATAGCACTGACCGACATTATGCTTGTGAGGAACAACCTTAACGAGGAGGCCTTCGGCCTCTAAATCAGAAACCATCGCGGTTCTTGCCTCATATCGGTCCATTCCCTCATACTTTCCGCCATAGGAATTTATGGTTGCATCATCGTTTAACACCTTGATTTGTTCAAGGTTATGACGAAGGCCGACCTCAAAATCGTTCGGGTCATGCGCAGGAGTAATCTTAACGCAGCCTGTTCCGAATTCCATATCAACATAGTCATCGGCAATAACAGGAATTTCCCTGCCGACAAGCGGAAGAATAAGAGTCTTTCCCACTAAATCCTTATATCTTTCATCGTTGGGGTTTACAGCAACAGCGGTATCGCCGAGTAAGGTCTCTGGTCGGGTTGTTGCAATCTCAATAAAATCGTCACTGTCCTTAATAGGATATTTTATATGCCAGAAAAATCCGTCCTGCTCGGCATATTCAACCTCGGCATCCGAAAGCGCCGTTGCACAGCTCGGACACCAGTTGATTATACGGCTTCCCTGATAAATCAATCCTTTATTATAAAGGTTTACAAACACCTCACGAACGGCCTTGCTGCAGCCATCGTCCATAGTGAAACGCTCTCTGTCCCAGTCACATGAACAGCCGAGAGTCTTGAGCTGGTTTATAATTCTGTCACCGAAGTTTTCCTTCCATGCCCAAACACGCTTTAAAAATTCATCACGGCCGAGGTCATAGCGTGTGAGATTCTCGTTCACACGAAGGTCTTCTTCAACCTTAATCTGGGTCGCTATACCCGCGTGGTCTGTGCCAGGTATCCAGAGGGCGTTGTACCCCTGCATTCTCTTTGTACGGACAAGAATATCCTGTATTGTCTCGTCAAGGGCGTGTCCCATATGAAGCTTTCCGGTAACGTTCGGCGGCGGGATAACTATAGTAAAGGGCTTCTTTGTTTCATCAACCTCCGCGTGGAAATACCCCTTATCACACCATTCCTTATATATTCTTTTTTCGACCTGTTTAGGGTCATATGTTTTCGGCAGTTCTTTTGCCACAAAAATCACTCCTAACACTTTATCTGCGAAGTTTTATTACTAATATTATATTCTACCATAACATTTGCCGCTGTGCAAGTCTTTTTTAGCTTTATATACAATTATTTGCCAAACTTTATCCGAAAATGCCTTTTTTGATTATAAAACGTATTAACAGGACTCGTTTTGGGCAAATATTTTATAAATATAACATTATTTTATACTCATTATTGTACAATATTTTAATTGACAAATACCCCATATGGGTATATAATAAAATACCCGATGGGGGTATAATAAAAAGAGGTGAGTATTGTGGAGAATACAAAAAAATGCTGTTGTTCACAGCGTAAAAAGGAACGCTCTCCGGAGGAATACAAGAAGCTTATAAATAGGCTTAATCGGATAGAGGGTCAGATACGGGGCATAAAAGGAATGGTCGAAAACGGAGCTTACTGTCCGGATATACTTGTTCAGTCAGCCGCGGTCAAT
>CADBUP010000121.1 GCA_902797885.1 uncultured Ruminococcus sp. | reverse complement strand
GCGGCTCTCTTCGGCCGCCTTCTTTCCGATTTCGGGAACAGCTCCCGCACCGAGACCCTTTGTAATCTTTTCGCCTATCTGAATCTTCTGCGATGCCGCAGAAAGCGTCAAATCCTGCTTATCGGTATTTATGGCAATGAATTCAACACACTTAACTTCTGCCTCAATCATTCTGTTTACGGCATTATTACCGCCGCCGCCCACACCTATAACCTTAATCTGTGCGGGATTAGTGTTTTCTGTATCAAACTGGAACACTGTATTTTCCTCCTTACTGTAATATGCGGTTTGTCCGAAATTAAGATGTTTCAAAGCCTGTCCGAAAACCGCCATAAATATATACTCGCCGTATGCCAATCCTCCACACACACGAATTTATATTATACTCATTTCTATTATATCTTATATTATACCACGAAATTTTATTTTGTAAAGATAATTTTTAAAATTTTTAAAATAAAATTACATTTATGTTACACAACTTTTACAATTCCGTATCACGAGCGGTATTACCCGTGGATTTTTGGGAATCGTTGCTTTCGGAATCCGAATTTTTCCCGGTTGATGAATTTCCATCACCCGAACTTGATTTCTTGGATGAGTCGCTGCTGTCTTGGTTCGGCTTTTTTGAATTATCGGAGCCTCTTTCGCTGTTTGACGAATTGTTTCCCGAATTATTATCATTCTTGCTGTCGTTCTTACTCTTATCTTCCTCACTCTTGCGGAATTTTTTGTTCACTCTGTCCTTTCCGTCCTCGTGGGGCCTTGCATATATATCGTTTCCCGTATAGTCAAGAATCAATACCTCGGTTGAAGAAATCTTTGTATTAATTGTCTCGGCAAGGAACTTAGCACGATACTCCATATTATCCGGAATTCCAAGCTTAACATCAAGTCTGTTTTCAATCACCATAGATACATCACCCAAGTCTGTGAGGTCGATATACGTTGAACGATTTAAAAGTCCCGCATCGTTTAGAGCATTACACATTTCAAGAAGCTTATCGAGTTTTCTGTTATCATCGGCTGAAGCCGCCTTACCCTCGTCCTTATTATTAAGCTCAATCCCGGCCGTAAGCGGAACGGAAAAACCGTTATCATCGCCCTCTGCATCTGACGAATCCGCACCGCTGTTCTCAGCATTGTTATTATCTTTATTGTTACTTTTATTATTGTTGTCCTTGCTGTTGTTATCATCGTTATTGCTGTTTGAGCTGTCTTTATTATTGCTATCGCTGTTGTCGTTACTGCTCTTATCGACATCATTACTGTTTTTGTCGCTGCTTTTATCGCTGTTGTCATCACCGCTGTTTTTATTCGAATTATTTGAATCAGACTTGTCCGAATTTTCGGTGTTGTCTGTTTGAACATCAAACTTAGGCGTATTCCTTTCGATTATCCGAGCCGACTTTTCGGGCGGTGTATTTTCAAGCACCGTTCCGTCACAGTCAATCAGAACACACCCTCCGCCCGTCATAACATATGCCGCCGGCGTTCTTGTCTCAACCGAAATGCAAATCTTATTTGGGAAAACTCTGCGAATCTTAACGTTTTTGACCATTGGCAACTTCTGAATTGAACGTCTTGCCGCACCGACGTTAGCAAGGAGTATATTCGTTCCGTTTTTTATATTTGCTGTGGTTATAATATCCTCGTTTGAAATAAGGCTCTCGCCTTCACAATACACCTCTGTTATATCAAACGCGGGTATCATCAGCGTCACGCCGAACACAACGCCTATTGTAAGAAGTATAATGACCGCCGCCATACGTATTGATATTCCGCCGCGTTTTTTTCTTCGCCTACCCATTTTGTTATTGGAGTTATCCATTTTGTTCACCTCTGTCTTTGGTTTGTATTTCTGCGTTTTACAATGCCGTACGGCATTGTAAAACGCCGCTCATCAAATTCTTAAAATATCTGCACCCAGTCGGGTTAAATCTCTTTCGATGTTCTCATATCCGCGGTTTATATATTCCACGTTCGAAACAACCGTTATTCCTTCGGCCGCCGCCGCGGCAATAACCAAAGCCGCTCCGCCGCGCAGGTCCTTCGCTTCAACATTTGCCCCATGAAGGGCCGGAACGCCCTTAATCTCTATCGTATGATTGTCACCATCGATTACTGCGCCCATTTTTTTCAGGTCTTCGGTATAGCCGAACCGACTGTTGAAAATGGTTTCGCACACCCTTGACTCTCCATCGGCAATTGTAAGCGCCGCGCTAAGAAACGGCTGAACATCTGTGGGGAAGCCGGGGTAAGGCAATGTTTTTATCATATTCAGCGACTTAGGCCTTCCGAAAGCTGCAATTCTTACGCCTTCGTCCTCCTTGATAACCTCAGTTCCTACCTGCTTTAAAACTTCAAACACAAGTTTCATATGCTCAATCTCGGCTCCTCTTAGATAAGCCTCGCCGCCGCAGGCAGAAACCGCATACGAATATGTCGACGCAACAATTCTGTCGGGCATAACTGTGTATTCAGCTCCGCCGAATTTTCCTGCGGGTCTGATTATGATACAATCGGTACCCGCCCCGCAGATACGCGCCCCCATAAGGTTCAAAAAGTTCTGCAAGTCCACAATCTCGGGTTCTCTCGCCGCATTAAATATTCTTACCGAGCTCCCCGAAGCCGCACACATAAGCATTATATTTTCTGTCGCCCCAACACTTGGGTAAAGAAGCGTAATATTTTCGGACCTTGTCTCTGTCAAGTGACATACAATACAGTCGCCCGCCTCTTCAATTTTTGCTCCGAGCCGCCGCAAGGAGTTTATGTGCATATCTATCGGTCTGTCGCCGAGCCTGCATCCCCCCGGACGGCATATAATTGCCTCGCCCGCTCTTCCCAATACTGCACCGAGAAACATAACGGACGAGCGCATTCTTTCCATCAGATTTTTTGGGATAACGTTTGAATCGATATTTGCGGCGCAGACGCAGACAGTATTTTCGTCCACGCTGACCCTTGCGCCAAGCCCCCTTAAAATTTCAACCGCCGCTTCCACATCGGTAATCCGGGGGCAATTATGTATAACGCACTCCTTATCCGTCAGAAGAGTTGCCGCCAAAATAGGAAGGGCGGCGTTTTTGCTTCCCTGTATGTCAACCTCTCCGCAGAGACATCTTCTGCCGCTTATCACAAGTTCACACACCGTTCTGCCTCCGTTTCATATAAAATATCCAGACGTCTGTACTATTGATATATGAAACATTTTAAATTTTGTGCATTAGTTAAGCAAGTTTTAAAATTTCACGACAGATTATATCTGCCGAATCAGGAACTCCCATCTTCGCTGACGCGCGCCGCATCTCGGCAAGCTTCGTCGGATTATCCGTGATTTCACGGATAACGCTGTCTATTTTTTCAACATTCAGCTCATTTTCAAGAATCACCCTCGCGCCGCCGCCGCTTTCTATTGCTCTCGCGTTATGCTCTTGATGATTATCCGTCACATATGGCGACGGAACAAGAACCGCCGGCTTTCCTATTGCTGTCAGCTCGGCAAGTGTGCTCGCCCCCGCTCTTGACACAACCAAATCCGCCGCATTCATTGCTATATCCATATCATATATATATTCGTTCACCTTAATATTCGGAAAGTCACCGAGGTTTATGCCGCTGTCCGAGAACCGCTTCATCACCTTTTCATACTGATTTAGTTTTCCCGTTCCCATCAAAATATTGTATTTTCCGCTTTCGGCAACGCTGCAAATCCAGTCGGCCATCGCCGCATTAAAATCTCTTGCCCCGAGGCTTCCGCCGAAAATAACTATAAACGGCCTTGAATCTAAGTTAAGCTTTCTCCGCGCCGCAAAGGAATCGACATTTAGGATTTCAGGTCTGACCGGATTTCCGGTATGAACAACCTTTTTCGCATTGGGGAGGTACTTTCTCGCCGCGTCGATTCCCACCGCGACCTCATCCACGTACTTTGAAAGAATTTTTACCGTGATGCCGGGAAAAGCGTTCGATTCATGGACAAATGTAGGAATTTTCATTCTTGCCGCCGCATAGAGTACCGGACCGCACACATATCCTCCCGTCCCGACAACAACATCGGGTTTAAATTTTTTTATTATTCTCTTTGAAGCGGCAACCGCCGCAGGAAGTTCAAAAGCGGTCTTAAACGTACCGAAGCTGAGCTTACGCTCAAAGCCGTGAACCCTTATTAAATCAAGTGGATATCCGCTTCGCGGAATCAATCCGACCTCAAGACCCTCCGCCGTACCGACAAAGCGTGCCTCCAGCTCACCGCATATATCCTTTAAATGATTGGCTATTGCAAGAGCGGGGTTTATATGCCCTGCCGTACCGCCGCCCGAAAACAATACTTTCATTTATGAAATCCCCCTTAAATCGGTAATTTTGCCTGTCGCGACACATTCAAAACAATTCCCATCTCGGCCATTGTTATAGCAAGCGCCGTTCCGCCGTAGCTAAAAAACGGCAAAGGCATACCGGTAACAGGTATCGAGGCGGTTACAACCGCTATGTTAATTGCCGCCTGAAGGCACACTATTCCTACTATTCCCACGACCAAAAGCATGCCGAACAGGTCAGGCGCTTTCATAGCTATTTTAATACCTCTGATAAGCAAAATCATGAATAATGCCACAAGCAAAATCGCTCCTATCAATCCCAATTCCTCGCATAAAACTGAGAAGATAAAATCATTGTGCGGTTCCGGAAGAGACTGATACTTCTGTCGGCTCTGACCGAGACCAACGCCGAAAATTCCGCCCGAGCCAATTGCATAAAGCGACTGAACTATCTGCCAGCCATCACCCTGTTTATCAGCAAACGGATTTAAAAAGCTTGTCACTCTCGCCATACGATACGGTTCTATTATGACAAGTATTATGACGCCCAAAGCAACAGGAATCGCACAGATTCCGAAATACTTAAGCGGCACTCCGGCAACAAAAAGCATAATTACAATCGTTAGAAAGATAAGTATTATACATGAAAAGTGAGGCTCAAGCGCAAGAAGAATAACATAGATACCGAATATAGCTATATAGTTAAGCAGTCCGGTCTTAAAATGCTGTAGATTCCGCTGTCCCGACTCTCTTCCGAGGCTATATGCAAACAGAATAATTATGGCTATCTTAGCAAGTTCCGACGGCTGGAAAAAGAAAAGCCAGCGCGTCGCACCGTTTACGGTTGTACCGAGTCCGGCTATAACCAGCAAGAGCAGGATTCCTGTTATAATATAGAAAATTCCTGCGCATTTTCCGCCGTATCTATGATAGTCAATCTTAGAAGTGACAACCATCGCTGCACCGCCGACCACAATCCATCCTGCCTGTCTCTTTACAAAGAAAAACGCATTGTTATATGTCGCATACGCCTTTGCGCTGCTTGCGCTGAACAGCATAATTATTCCGTATGCCACCAACAGTATTACAACCGCAAGAAAGATATAATCGGGCGCTCCTTTAACAGGTTTCAGCCATCCTCTGAATTTTTCTGCCACACTATTGTGTGAGGCTTTAGTTGTACTGCGTCCGCTTGAAGAAGCGCTTCGCGCCCGCGAATTTTGTCTGTTGTAATAATTCCTGCCGTCCATACAGAAACCTCCTAATTTATTATCCGAAGAAGTACATCAGTCCGCACATCAGCACCGTCACCAATGTGAAAACCGTTACAATCTTAGTCTCCTTCCAGCCACACATCTCAAAATGATGATGAATAGGACTCATCTTAAAAATTCTCTTGCCTGTCGTCTTATACGAAATAACCTGAAGTATTACCGAAAGGGATTCCATAACATAAACAAATCCGACTATCAAAAGGGCAAGCGGCTGTTCAAGTAAAATCGCCATACCGCATACGGCTCCGCCCAGGAAAAGCGAGCCCGTATCGCCCATAAAGACCTTTGCCGGATACCTGTTATAAAGCAGAAAGCCGAGAAGTCCACCTACTATTATAGATGCGAAAAGCGCAACCGCCTGATTCGGGAACTTACCCGAATCGGCAAACAACGTGAAGAAGAGCGCAACAACTATTGTAACACAGGTTGCCAGTCCGTCAAGTCCGTCGGTTAAATTTACGCTGTTTACTGTTGCAAGAATAACCAAAGCTGCAAACGGAATAAAAGCTATCCCTATATTCACCTCGACCGATGTAAACGGAATCCTTACAACCGGTGTAATCCCCTCGCCGTATACCGCCCAGCACACAAAGGCAACAGCGGCTATCATCTGAAGCAAAAACTTCTGTTTTGCCGTCAGTCCGAGATTTCTTTTAAGTATTACTTTTATATAATCGTCTATAAAACCGATTATCCCGTATGCAATCGAAATAACCAAAAGCATAAATATCTCTTTTCCCACAGGGATATCCATACCCGACCAAATTCCGGTTAAATAGCACACCGCTGTCATAATAATAGTAGAGCTGATAAAGATAAGGCCTCCCATAGTCGGTGTGCCCGACTTTTTGGCATGCCATTTCGGGCCTTCCTCACGTATCTCCTGTCCGAACTTCAGGCGGTGTAATACGGGAATCATTATCTTTCCCAGCAGAGCTGCTATTATAAATGCTCCTATCACACCAAAAAATGTATAATACATAAACTCCCACGCCTTCCACTTATGTTAATTCATAATTCCTAATTCATTTTTATTTTTATTTCTTTTCCATAAACTCGGCTATGCGTTCAAGCCGCATACTCCTTGATGCTTTTAAAAGCATCACGTCGCCCGGTCTTAAAATATCATATAGCTTATCACAAAGCTGTTCGACCGTATCAAAAGAATGTATATTTTCCGAATTCATCCCCGCCTCTTTTGCGCCTTCAGCTATGAGCTTTGCCCTTTCGCCGACGGTTATAAGACAGTCTGTTCCGTAATCAAACACGGCTCTTCCTACACCGCGATGTGCATCGGGTGAAATCGTTCCGAGTTCCATCATATCGCCGAGGCACGCAACCTTTCGCCCCCCGTCATTCGAGAGCGACAACACTTCAAGTCCCGACCTCATAGAGGTGGGGTTGGCATTATAACAATCCATAATAACGGTGTAATCGCCTATTTTAACAGCTTTTTGTCTCATTCCGTCAGGCACGAATTCACGGATACCGGTTATGATTCCCTTCATCGGAACATTATATTTAACACCGACCAAAACAGCCGCCAGCGCATTATAAATATGATGTGCCCCGGGTATCGAGACATTAACCTTATATTCGTTTTCTTCGTATCTAAATGTAAATTCGCTTCCGTCCGCATAGGTCTTGATATTCTCAGCAACCAAATCACATTTGGTATTTTCTGTTCCGAAATAGAGCGTCTCAAAGTCAAGCTGACCGTTCACACTCCAAAGCATATCGTTATCGCCGCAGAGTATAACCGTTCCGTCATGTGGCAAGCCTTCCAATATTTCAAGCTTCGCCTTGAGAATTCCCTCACGGCTTCCGAGGTTTTCTATATGTGCTTCACCGACGTTGGTGATAACCGCCGTTTCGGGACGCACCGCCGCAGTAATGCGCGAAAGCTCACCGAAGTGGTTCATTCCCATCTCTATTACGGCGATTTCATGGCTCTTATTTAATCTGAAAAGCGTATGCGGCACACCGATTTCATTATTGAAATTACCCTCCGTCGCAAGAGTTTTATACTTTTGCGACAGGACGCTTGCAATCATTCCTCTTGTTGAGGTCTTTCCTACGCTTCCGGTTATCGCCACAACCGGAATCTTCATTTCTCTTCTGTATGCGCCCGCCAAATCAAGAAGCGCACGGCTTGTGCTGTCAACCTTTATTACCGAAAGGCCATCGGGAACATTTGTCATGTCATCAACCACACAGCAAACCGCACCCGCTTCCATCGCGGATTTAACATATTGATGACCGTCGGAATTTTCGCCCTTTAAAGCGAAGAACACCGCCCCGTCGCTGATTGTACGCGTATCGGTAGAAACCGCCGATATAAGCTTATCCTCACAGCCGTCACAGTTTATCATCTCTCCGCTTACCGCCGAAGCGGCTCTTTTAACCGTAAATATACTCTCCATAACTTTTCAATCCTTCCGGAGATTAATTCTCTCCCTGAATATTCAATAATTTATGAACAATTTCTCTTTCATCAAAATCAATGGTTCTGTCTTTAAGAATCTGATACGTCTCGTGACCCTTTCCGGCAAGAAGCACCACATCGTCCTTTTTCGCGTAATCAAGAGCAAACTCAATAGCCTCAAAGCGGTTTGTCACGACTGTATAGTCACACTTTCCTTCCTTGACACCGACCACAACGTCCGCTATGATTTTTTCGGGGTCCTCGCTTCTCGGGTTATCACTTGTAACAACACAATAATCCGAAAGTTCAGCCGCAATCCTACCCATCTTCGGTCTCTTTGTCACATCTCTGTCCCCGCCGCAGCCGAACACGGTTATTATTCTTCCCTTACAGAAGCCGCGAATTGTGCGAATAACGTTGTAAAGTCCATCGGGAGTATGCGCATAATCGATTATCACGCTGAAATCTCTTCCGGTTTCAACGACCTCAACTCTGCCCTTTACGCCCCTTGCGCTTTTAAGCGCTTCAACGGCCTCGGCCATCGGTATACCGACCGCGGCAAGACATCCTAGAGCGGTAAGCGCATTATAAACCGAGAACATTCCCGGGATTCCGAGCGCAACCTCATATTTTTCGTTTTTAAAGCTCACATTGAAGTGAACACCCTTTTCCGAAAGCACAATCTCAGACGCACGAAGGTCACAGTCGTTTTCCGCTCCGTATGTCAGAACCTTGTCACAGGTTGATGTTTTAAGAAGGTAATCTGAGCCGCTGTCATCACGGTTTATCACCCCTGCTTTTGATATAGTAAAGAGGATTCCCTTCGCTTCAAGGTATTTCTCCATCGTTTTATGGAAATCAAGGTGATCCTGTGTGATATTGGTGAAAGCGCCGACATCAAATCTGCAGGCGGTAACCCTGTCAAGCGCCAACGAGTGTGAAGATACCTCCATCACAACATATTCGGCACCCTTTTCAGCCATTTTTGAAAACAGCTGCATAAGCTCAAGGGCATCGGGAGTGGTGTGCTTTGACGGAATAACCTCGGCACCTATCATATTCTGATTTGTTCCGATCAGACCCACTCTTCTTCCCATAGATTCAAGCACGGACTTAATAAGATATGTTGTTGTTGTCTTTCCGTTGGTTCCGGTGACGCCTATAAGCCTGAACTTCTTTTCGGGATGACCGTAGAAATTAGCGGCGGCCTTAGCGAGCGCAAGTCTGGTGTTCTCACAGATAATACAGGTCACGCCCAGATTGCTTAAATCCCTCTCGGCTATAATAGCAATCGCCCCGCGTGAAATTGCATCCTCTGCATATTTATGGCCGTCTGTTTTAAACCCGGTAATGCAAACAAACACGTTTCCCGGGCGAACCTCTCTCGAATTAAAGGCGACACCCGAAACATTCAGCTGTTCGCTTCCTATTATCTCTTTTACATCAACATCTGAAATAAGCTCCGTGAGTTTCATTAATACTTCATCCTTTCAAAAATATCTGTGTTCATCAATCCCGAGTGTCAACGTCCGAATATGCAAAATCTATCGCTATAATCGTTCCCGGTTCGACAATCGTTCCGGCCTCCGGGCTTTGACCCGAGCACGTCGCTGCGCCCTTACCCGAAACGCCTTTTATCTTTGCATTAAGTCCGGCATTTGAAAGAGCCGCTGCGGCTTCCGCCGCACCCATACCCTTTACGCTCGGAACAGTTATGCTTCTCTCTGCTTTTTCGCCGTCGGTATACGCAACGACCGTTCCGTCCTTTGCAAGCTTGACGTGCGCCTTGGGAAGCTGATCGGTTACGGTCTTTCCGCTTCCCTTTACGCGTATGCCGAAGCCCGCCGCCTTCAGAGCGGATTCCGCTTCGCTTACCGACTTACCCGAAATATCTGGGATTTCATTTTCAACAAACTGCTTTTCATCATCATTATACTTCGGCTCAACACCGATATACTGAAGCGTTTCTTCTAATATATTCTTCACAACCGGTGCGGCGATTACACCGCCGTAGTACGGCATCCCGGCGGCAGGCTGGTCAAGGATTACCAGGCATGCGACCTTTGGATTATCCGCCGGCGCAAAGCCGATAAATGACGCTATATACTTCTGATTTCCGCGCGGAATCTTCTCCGATGTACCGGTCTTACCCGCGATTCTGTAGCCGGCAAGGTACGCATTCTTACCGCCGCCCTTAGATACAACCGATTCAAGAATCGAACACATTGTCTTGCTTGTTTCTTCGGATATAACCTGACGTACCACTTCGGGCTGTTTCTGTTCTATAACGATGTTATCCGAGTTCACGATTTCACGAACAAGATGCGGCTTATAGAGCGTTCCGCCGTTCGCGACCGCGCTGACTGCCGTTATCATCTGAAGCGGTGTAACGGTGATAGACTGGCCGAATGATGAAGTGGCAAGGTCAACATCCGTAAAGCTTCCCTCGGTAAAGCCGACACCCTCGGTCTCACCGGGAAGCTCTATTCCGGTTTTTTCAAAGAATCCAAAAGCGCGCGTCCCCTTCAAGAACCGCTCCTTTCCGATTTTCTGACCTATCATAATAAACGCGGGGTTACAGGAATTCTGTACCGCCTCGGCGAATTTCTGAGTTCCGTGGCCTGAGCGGTTCGCACAGTGAATAGTTTCGGTCAAGACCTTTAACGAGCCGCCGCAGGTAAACACATCATCAAGCGTGCAGGCTCCGGTTTCTATTGCCATTGACGCAACAACCGACTTAAATGTCGAACCCGGCTCATATGAGTCAACAACCGCCTTATTTCGGCGAACCACCTGTATTATCTCATTAAATTTATTTAAGTATTCCGTTCCGTCAAGGCTTTTCAGTTCTTCCTTTACATTCGGATATTTTTGTTCTATCGCGTCGGTTATCTCAAACGGTTTGTTTAAATCATAGTCCGGCTTTGTCGCCATAGCCAAAACATCGCCCGTATTAACATCCATAACGATTGCCGCCGCACCTTCTTCAAGCTTATTCGACACCCTTGCGTTTTCAAGGTGTTTTTCAACGTAGCTTTGGATTACCTCATCTATTGTGAGCACTACACTATAGCCGTCCTGCGCCTCTATATAGCTTTCATAGCTTGAACCCGATTCGATGCCCGCGGTTTCTCTTGTTGTTACCACACGACCCGGAACACCGCTCAGTCTGTCATTATAAACGCTCTCTACGCCTTCAAGACCCTGGTTATCATTACCAACAAAGCCTATTACGTGCGACGCAAGGTTGTTAAACGGATAGTATCTCTTGACGTCATCGACAAAGTCAACGCCCGACAGCTTATTATTATCAATGTAGCTTCTGAGCTCGTCAGCTTCATCCTTTTCGGCCTTCTTTTTGATATACTCAAAACCGCTCTTTTTATTAATCTTATTTATTACATCCTCGCTCTTAATATTTAAAATCCTTGCGAACTCGTCGGCAACCGTCTGAGCCGACATTCCGGATTTTTCTATCGACTTTCTCAAGTTTTCCGGAGTGATGCTGACCGTTTCAACGGATACATTACTCGCTAAAACTTTAAAATTTCTGTCATATATCTTTCCGCGCTTTGCGCTAACCGTATTATCGCTTGTCTGCTGTTCGAGAGCCGCACGCGACAATTCCTCTCCTCTAACGGTCTGATGCCACGCTGTTCTCAGTATCAAACCCAAAAAGCAAGCCGAAGCCAGCATCATTACTATTAGTATTCTTTTTCTGTGAATAGGTCTGATTCCGTTCATAAATCCGCCCGATGTGTTTTTTCTGCGTTTCTCTGCCAAAATCCGCACCTCCTGTTAAAGCTCAAATATGCCGCCCAAAGCTTTATGCCGGGCGGCAGTTTAATCTGCAATACAGTTCTCCCTACAGATAGTATATTCAACATAAAACTATTTTAAAACCCTGAAAGCATTCATAAGCGTTCCGGGAACGCCCGAAACCGCATTTTGTGCGCGGTTTCCGCTTTTTACGGCCGTTCCTTCGTCAGGCATATTCATATCTATATAAAATTTTTGATATGACTCCGCTTTCATCATTCCGAGTTCTTCTCTCGCGTACTTTTCTATCTCTCCCATTTCAAGTTGTTTATCGATTTTCGCCTGCATCGCCTGATTAGACGAAATTATTGTATTGTACTGT
>CADBUP010000120.1 GCA_902797885.1 uncultured Ruminococcus sp. | reverse complement strand
TAAGCCCATAAATCCGCCGCCGCGCCCGTTGCGGCAATGTAGCAATATCTTGCCGAAAGCATTGTGAAAACGCGAAAAATTTCATTTTTAATAAAACGTCATTCCTTGATTCCGCCATGCTGAATCCCCCCGTCAAGCGCCTTGCGCTTGCCACCCCCCCGTTAGGCAAGGGGGCGGATTCCTGCGAAAGCCTCCATTGCCTAAATGGAGGGGGAACGCCGAAGGTGGTGGAGGGATTTCGAGGGATTCAAAAAGCGGAGAAAATCATCATATATTAACAAGTAAAAGCCGTTTGAAACCCGGTTTCTCAGACTTTTACAATCGACAGTTTATAATTAAATGAAGGAGGCGGCCGTGATGAAGGCTGTTAAAATAAAGAATATCACTATAGGAAACGGAGCGAAAATCGCTATACAATCCATGCTTAACGTACCGACAACCGATATAGCTTCGGCGCTTTCACAGATTTCACGACTTGCCGGTGCCGGGTGTGATATTGTTCGGCTTGCCGTGCCTGATAACGCTGCTGCTGAAGCGATGAAAACTATTATTGAAAAATCCCCGCTTCCGGTGGTGGCTGATATTCATTTTGATTATCGGCTTGCTTTAAAGTGTATAGAATACGGAGTTCACAAGATTCGTATAAATCCCGGAAATTTGGGCGGAGAGGAGCGCGCGGCGGAGGTTGCGAGAGCGGCCAAGGCGGCGGGAATCCCCATAAGAATAGGCGTGAACGGCGGTTCGCTTGAAAGCGGCCTGCTTGAAAAAAACGGCGGCGACCTTGCGCGCGCAATGGTAGAGAGCGCGCGGGGACACATAGAGATTTTAAACCGATATGGGTTTGACGATATTGTTCTGTCGATGAAGTCGTCGGATGTTAAGACGACGATTTCTGCGTATCGGCTTGCGCGGTCCGAGTTTGACTATCCCTTGCACATCGGTGTGACGGAGGCCGGGACAACCGAGGAGGGAATTATCAAATCCGCGATAGGGATAGGTTCGCTTTTGGCTGACGGAATCGGTGATACGATTCGTGTTTCGCTGACCGACGACCCTGTCGAGGAGGTTAAGGCGGCAAAGCTGATCTTAAAGGCGTTAAATCTTTACGGCGACTGTGTAAACGTTGTTTCGTGTCCGACCTGCGGACGCACCAAAATTGACCTTATCCCGATAGCAAACGCCATCAACTCCGCTGTGGAAAATATACACAAAAAGCTTAAAATCGCCGTTATGGGGTGCGTGGTAAACGGCCCCGGCGAGGCGGCGGATGCGGATATAGGAATAGCCGGCGGAGACGGATGTGCGGTTTTATTCAGAAAGGGGAGGATTGTGAAAAAAATTCCCGAAGATAAAATTATAGAAACAATTTTAGAAGAGATAGAGAGAGGGCAGGATTTATGAAAAACGGAATTTTAGATTTGTTTGACAAGCTGACGATTAAAGAAAGTCTTGCTGTTTTACTTGAACATACTGAAATTAAAAGCTGTCATCTCGATATAAAGGCGAACAGCGTTGAAATTGTTCTTGCGTGTGACGCTCCTTTCTCGCGCGATTTACTCTATGCTTACGCCGAAGCGGCAAAGACGGCATATCGGCTAAATGACATAAAAATTTCGTTCTTTTCACCTGGATTTAACCCAACGCCCGAATATATAGGCGGGATTGTTTCGGAGTTTCTCAGAAGTCACGGAGGTTGCCGCCCCTTCCTTTCGTGCGCTGAGTTTACTGCGGACGGAAACAGGGTAACCATCTCAAATATAATCGGCGGAGAGATGTTACTAAACCAGAACCACTTTAGAGAATTTTTATGTGCTAAGCTATACGGCGAGCTGAGCCGTGAGTTTGAAGTAAGCCTTGAATTTCGGGAATTTAATGAAGAAGAGTACCTCGAAAACCGCGACAAAAAGCAGCTTGAAATAACCGAAAGAGAGGCGGCTAAGGCTCCGGCCGCGGCGCCGACCTCGCCATCGGTTAAGTCGGGATTGCTTTACGGAAGGCCGATTCCCGGGCCGCCTGTGCCTATTTCTTCTATGGAGTTATCACCTGACGGAAGTTCACCACAGACATATATTATCGCGGGCGAGGTCTTGACCTATGAGGTTCGTGACATAAAAGGAAACCCGAAATTCGGCAGCGGAATGAGAAATTCGATTACATTTGCCGTCGGCGACGATGATTGGGCGTGTTCGTGTAATCTGTTTGCCGACAGCGACAGACTAAACAAGGTTCTTGCGTCGGTAAAGGTGGGAAAGCGCGTCATGGTCTCGGGTACATATGAGGTGGATAAATATGCGCGAAAGGCTATAGTTAAGGTCAGGTCGATTGAGCTTCTTGAAGAACCGCCGATACGTATGGATAACTCTGACGAAAAGCGCGTTGAGCTTCATCTTCATACAAAGATGAGTGCGATGGACGCTGTTACCTCGGCGAGCGACCTCGTTAAACGTGCCGCGAAATGGGGGCATAAGGCGATAGCGATAACCGACCACGGTGTTGCACAGGCTTTCCCTAATGCACACAATGCCGCCAAGGCTCTTGCTAAAGACGGGAAGGACATAAAGGTTATATACGGTATCGAGGGATATTTGATAAACGATACTCGGTCAAACAGCTGTTCCTCGGACCTTAACCCCGAGGGAAGCTATGTTGTGTTCGATATAGAGACAACCGGACTTTCACCGAAGGAATGTAAGATTACCGAAATCGGCGCTATAAAGATAAAGAACGGCGAGGTATGCGACAGGTTTTCTCAGCTGATTAACCCTGAGGTGCCGATTCCGCCGAATATTACAGAGCTTACGGGAATCACAAACGATATGGTTTCCGACAAGCCGAATATAGAAGAGGTTCTTCCGAAGTTCCTTGAATTTTGTTCGGGCTGTGCGGTTGTTGCGCATAACGCCTCGTTTGACTGTGGGTTTATCAGGTATAACGCAACCGAGCTTGGACTCGAGTTCCACAACAAAACGCTTGACACACTTCGTATATCGCGCGAGCTCTTCCCGAAGGAACGAAAGCATTCGCTTGACGCCGTATGCAAGCGCCTGGGTGTGAGCCTTGAAAATCACCACCGTGCCGTCGATGATGCGACCGCAACAGCGGAAATATTCCTTAAATTTATGGAGCTTGCTCATGAGCATAATAGCTCGGGCGGCGAAATAAATATTTCGACCCGGCCCGAGCTTCTTAAAAGCCAAAAGTATCATATAATTCTTTTGGCGAGGAATTATGTGGGGCTCAAAAACCTATACCGTTTGATTTCAAAGTCAAACCTTGAATATTTTTACAAGAAGCCGATTATGCCAAAGAGCGTAATAGAAAAGTTTCGCGATGGTATTATAATCGGCTCGGCATGTGAGGCAGGGGAGCTTTATCGCGCAATTTTAGATAAAAAGACCGATGAAGAGCTGCTTGACATTGCTTCGTTCTATGACTATCTTGAGATTCAGCCGCTCGGGAACAACGCGTTCATGCTTCGCAACGGGACGGTTGCGTCTAAGACTGAGCTTCAGGATATAAATAAAAAGATTATAAAGCTCGGAGATAAGCTGAACCTTCCGACAGTTGCCACCTGTGACGTTCACTTTATGGATCCTGAGGATGCAATGTACCGCCGCGTTCTTCTCGGTGCACAGGGGTTCTCCGATGCGGATGAACAGGCTCCTCTTTACCTTCGTACAACCGAGGAGATGCTTGAGGAATTCTCGTATCTGGGCGACCGTGCGAAGGAAATAGTAATAACAAACACCAATAAAATTGCCGATATGTGCGAGAAGATTCAGCCGGTTAAGGATGGGTCTTACCCGCCGTCAATCGAGAACTGTGAACAGGATTTGGTGGATATGTGCCACGCAAAGGCACACCGGATATACGGCGAGGTTCTTCCGAAAATTGTTCAGGAGCGTATGGATAAAGAGCTTAACTGTATTGTGAAATACGGTTATTCGGTTATGTATATGATTGCTCATAAGCTGGTTAAGAAGTCGAATGACGCGGGTTATCTCGTTGGCTCGCGTGGAAGCGTAGGTTCATCGTTTGCTGCGTTTCTTTCGGATATAACCGAGGTAAACGCGCTCTGTCCGCACTATGTCTGCCCGAAATGCAAGAACAGCGAGTGGTTTGAACACGGCGAGTATCCCACGGGTATCGATATGCCGGATAAGATATGCCCTGTCTGCGGAACTAAATATAAAAAGGACGGATTGATGATTCCTTTTGAGACCTTCCTTGGATTTAAAGGGGACAAGGTTCCGGATATTGACCTTAACTTCTCGGGCGAATATCAGGCGACGGCACACAAATACGTCGGTGAGCTTTTCGGCGAGGGTTATGTTTTTAAGGCGGGAACGATTGGTACTATCGCCGAAAAGACGGCAATAGGCTTTGCAAAAAAATATTATGAGGAAAAGGGCATAGATGCCCCCGAGGAGGAGTTAATCCGAATTTCGAGGGGAATGGTTGACGTTAAACGTACGACCGGACAGCATCCGGGAGGTATTATCGTCTGCCCGAAAACAATGGATATTCACGATTTCTGTCCGATTCAGCACCCGGCGGATAAAAAGGATTCGGATATTATAACAACCCACTTTGACTTCCATTCGATACACGATAACCTGCTAAAGCTTGATATTCTCGGTCACGATGACCCATCGACAATTCGTATGCTTGAGGATATGACGGGTCTTAACGCGTCCGAGCTTCCGCTTGCCGACCCTAAGGTTATGAGCCTGTTTTCGGGAACCGAGGCCCTCGGCGTTACGCCCGAACAGATAGGAAGCAAGGTCGGAACCTTCGGCGTTCCGGAATTCGGTACATCATTTGTCCGCGGTATGCTGGTCGACACAAAGCCGTCAACGTTTGTTGAGCTTTTGATTATATCCGGTCTGTCTCATGGAACCGATGTGTGGCTGAATAACGCACAGGACTTAGTCCGGAACGGAACGGCCTCGCTTGCTGAGGTTATAGGTCTTCGTGATGATATTATGGTATATCTGATTCAGCACGGCTTAGAGCCGGGAACGGCGTTTAAGATAATGGAGTTCGTAAGAAAGGGGCGTGCCGCAAAGGAGGGGATGCCTGAGGAATATGAGAAGGCAATGCGTGATAATAACGTTCCCGAATGGTACCTCGAATCGTGTAAAAAAATTAAGTATATGTTCCCTAAGGCACACGCCGCCGCATATGTTATGATGGCGCTTAGAATTGCGTACTTTAAGGTGTACTATCCGGTTGAGTTTTACAGCGCATATTTTACTGTTCGTGCCGACTTGTTTGACGCGGCAATTATGACGCGCGGAGTGGACAAGGTTAAGGCTGAGATGCACCGCTTAAACCTTAAAGGAACATCGATTACCGCGAACGAAAAATCGTTGTATACGATTTTGGAAATCTGTCTTGAAATGTATGAGAGGGGAATTGAATTCCTGCCTGTTGACCTGTATCAGTCACACGCAAGAAAGTTTAAAAAGGTCGGAAACGCCATTCTTCCTCCGCTTAACGCGTTCGCCGGTGTCGGCGAGGCGGCGGCCGAGTCTATAATGGAAGCGGCGAAAAAGGGTAAGTTCCTGTCTCAGGAGGATTTGAAAAACCGTGCGGGAATAACCAAGGCTGTTATGGAAGTGCTGAATGAAAACGGCGTTCTGCGCGGACTTTCGGAAACAAGCCAGATTAACTTTATGGATATGCTTAATATGTAAATTCATTCCGAAATTTTACAATTTACAAAGGAGATTGAATATGACAATAAATGAGAAACTTGCCGAGGAACTCGGCATTAAGCTATGGCAGGCAGAGAAGGCCGTTGAGCTTCTTGACGGAGGAAACACGGTACCATTTATTTCCAGATACAGAAAAGAAGAGACGGGAGAATTAAATGACGAGATACTCCGTACGCTTGAAGAAAGACTTAATTATTTAAGGAGTATAGAGGAGCGCAAGGCGGACGTAAAGCGGATAATTGAAGAACAGGGAAATCTCACGCCCGAGATTTCGGCCGCGATTGACGCTTGTACAAAGCTGGCTGAGGTAGAGGACATTTACAGGCCGTTCAGGCCGAAGCGAAAGACAAGGGCGACGGTTGCTAAGGCAAAGGGGCTTGAACCTCTTGCCTTACGTATACACGCTCAGAACCCCGAGGATGCTGATATTTTAGCTATTGCCTCGGAATATATAGATGAAGAAAAGGGTGTTTCTTCGGCCGATGAGGCAATCGACGGCGCAATGGATATTATAGCCGAGATGGTATCGGATAACGCAGACTATCGGAAGAAAATACGTGAAATTACATTTAATACGGGGATAATAAGAACCTCCGCCGAAACGTCAGAGGATAGTGTTTACAGATTGTACTATGATTTTTCGGAGGGATGTAAGTCTCTTGCTCCGCACCGGACGCTTGCTATTGACAGAGGCGAAAAAGAGGGGTTTTTGTCGGTGACCCTCGAATGTGATACTGATAAAATTATAGCTTATTTAAAACGCAAAGAGGTTTCAAAACAAGCAACGGATTCTTCTAAATATGTTGAAGACGCGGTTTGTGACGCGTATTCAAGGCTTATACAGCCGTCTATTGAACGCGAAATACGGAATGAATTGACGGAAGCGGCACAGGAACAGGCGATGAGCGTGTTTAAGGTTAATCTTAAAAATCTTCTGATACAGCCGCCGATTCAGAACAAGGTTGTTATAGGGCTTGACCCCGGTTATCGAACCGGCTGTAAGGTCGGCGTTGTCGATGGAACGGGGAAGGTGTTAGATACCGGCGTGATTTTCGTCACACACTCTCAGGCTCAAAAGAAAGCCGCCGCTGATTATATAAAAGGCCTTATTTCAAAGTACAATGTCGATTTAATATCGATAGGAAACGGAACGGCGTCAAAAGAAACGGAAATGTTTGCGGCGGAGGTTCTCCACTCTATTCCGAATTGTAAGACGAAGTATATAATCACAAACGAGGCCGGGGCGTCGGTTTATTCCGCGTCAAAGCTCGGAGCCGAAGAATTCCCTGATTTTGACGTTACGAAACGTTCGGCAATATCCATCGCACGCAGGGTTCAGGACCCTCTCGCCGAGCTTGTTAAAATAGAGCCTAAGGCAATCGGCGTCGGCCAGTATCAGCATGATATGAATCAAAAGAGACTTGATGAAATTTTAGGGGGCGTGGTCGAGGACGTTGTAAACAGCGTAGGGGCTGACCTTAACACCGCTTCTGCTCCTCTTCTGTCGCATATTTCGGGTGTTTCCTCTTCTGTTGCGAAAAATATAGTTGCATATCGCGAACAAGAGGGCGCATTCACGTCGAGAGCACAGCTCAAAAAGGTTCCGAAGCTCGGGCCAAAGGCTTTTGAACAGTGCGCCGGATTTTTGCGCATAAAGAATGCAAAGAATCCGCTTGATAACACCTCTGTTCATCCCGAGAGCTATTCTGCCGCAAAGACAATTCTTGAAAAATGCGGATTTAAGGCGGCTGACATAAACTTGAATAAGCTTGGAGAGCTCCCCGAAAAGGTGAAGGCTTATGGGGCGGAAAGGCTTGCAGAAGACGCCGGTATCGGACTTCCTACATTAAATGATATCGTTAAAGAGCTCGTTAAACCCGGACGCGACCCGAGAGATGAAATTGAACAGCCTGTTCTCCGCACCGATGTAATGGGGATTGAAGATTTAAAAGAGGGTATGGTCTTAACCGGAACGGTACGAAATGTAATCGACTTTGGCGCATTTGTTGATATCGGTGTCCACCAGGACGGCCTTGTTCACATTTCTCAGCTTTCGGATAACTATGTGAAGCATCCTATGGACGTTGTTTCAATAGGCGATATTGTTAAGGTTAAGGTTTTAGAGGTTGACCCTGAGAAAAAGAGAATCAGTCTCACAATGAAAGGCGTTTAATGTTTCACATGAAACACTAATGTTACAAGATTATTAAAATTACTCTGTTTCACGTGAAACAGAGTAATTTTTTTGAAAATACATGGCATTTAGCCTTGTATTTTTTCTTTTGTTGTGATATTATATATGAGATGACATAAAAAGAGTGAATCGAGGTGTAGTATGGGTAAGGTAATTGCGATAGCAAACCAAAAAGGCGGCGTAGGGAAAACGACAACCGCGGTTAATCTAAGCGCATATTTGGGACAGAAAAAGAAAAATGTTCTTGTTGTTGACGCTGACCCTCAGGGGAATACAACAAGCGGACTCGGTATAAGCATAAAAGATGATGATTTATCGACATATGACTGCCTTGTGAGCGATACGCCGCTGAGCGACGCGATAATCGAGACCGAATATTCAAATCTGGCGGTCTGCCCGGGTGCAATGGCACTTGCGGGGGCAGAAATCGAGATGGTCAGCTTAAAACACAGAGAATTCAAGCTTAAAGAAAAGATTGAACAGGTACGCGAGAGGTTTGACTTTATTATCATTGACTGTCCTCCGTCACTCGGGCTAATAACGCTTAATTCGCTTTGTGCGGCGGATAGCGTGCTTATTCCGATTCAATGCGAATATTATGCTCTTGAAGGCCTGAGCCAGCTTACAAGAACGATAAAAAATGTTAAGCAAACCTTCGGGACAAGCCTTAAAATCGAAGGAATTCTTTTGACGATGTATGACGGAAGAACAAAGCTCTCGGGTCAGGTGGAAAGCGAGGTTCGCAAGTATTTCGGCGCGGCGGTTTATAAGACGGTTATTCCGCGAAACGTGCGGCTTTCCGAAGCTCCGAGTTACGGCCAGCCTATTATGGTTTTTGATAAAAACTCCAAGGGTGCGAAGTGCTATAAGAAGCTCGCCGCTGAAGTCATAAATAAAAATAAGGCTTAATTTAAGTTGACTTAATATGAAATATTATAGAAAGGAAAGTGATTCTATGGCAGGACAAAAAAAGGCTCCTTTAGGAAAGGGCCTCGGCTCGCTGTTTGAATCAACCGATGACATTCTCGGCGAGATTAACGAGGATGTTGAAAAGGGTGATGTAATCAAGTTGATTTCTCTTGCGGATATTGAACCTAACAAGAATCAGCCGCGAAAGAATTTTGACCCTGAAAAGCTTGAGGCTCTTGCTGATTCTATCGGCGAACATGGTGTTGTTTCACCGATTCTTGTTACCCCGACTAAAAACGGAACATATAAGATTGTTGCCGGTGAACGCCGCTGGCGTGCATCCAAGCTCGCCGGTCTTCACGATATTCCGTGTATCATAAGGAATTTTGAAGCTAAGGAAGTGTCTGAGCTTGCGTTAGTTGAGAATCTTCAGCGCGATGATTTAAATCCTGTTGAAGAGGCCGAGGGTTATCGCTATCTTTTAGAGACGTTTTCGCTCACGCAGGATGAAATCGCTAAAAAGGTGGGAAAGAGCCGGAGCGCGGTGGCTAACTCCCTCAGACTGAACAACCTTTGTGATGAGGTTAAGGCTATGCTTCGGGATAACAAACTGACACAAGGCCATGCAAGGGCTCTTCTTCCGCTTGACAAAGAACGTCAGATTGAATATGCAGAAAAAATAATTAAAGAGGATTTGACGGTTCGTCAGGCAGAGGCGCTCGCCCAGAAAACTCCGACGCAGAAGAAAAATGTCAAGGCGGTAAATCCTATGACCCAAAAATATTATAAGGATTTAGAGGGAGCGCTCTCGTCAAGGTTCGGAACAAAAGTGAAAATAAGCGAGGGTTCAAAAAAAGGTAAAATAGAAATCGAGTATTACAGTAAGGATGACCTGGAACGAATTTTGTTTGAATTAAAGCGCTAAAGATTTGGTTCGACAAAAATCGACACTAATATTTTGAGCTGTGTTCAAGATTTTAGAGCGAGGCAATGATATTATACTAAAATGTACAAGAAACGATTTTAGACCTGTTTTTGAGCCTGTAAGACCTGTTTTGAAATTTTAATATAGAGAGGCGATATAATTTGGATGAAAAAAATAAAAAATCGGGTAAGCTTGCAACTTATGCGGTGATTATGCTTTTGACGGCGATTATAGTAATCATAATTGCCGCGATGGCGGATAACAGAGAAGAGAGTTTCCAGAATCAGATAGAGGAGACGACACAGGCTAACACCACCATACAGGAAGAGGTTGTTCGGCTTAAAAATGAAAATTATGAACTAAAAACCAAGCTTGATAAGGTTCAGGATGAGAAGGACAAGCTTTCGGCTTCAAGCGATTTGTGTACTAAGCTTTCGGATATTTGTAAGCTGTACCGGGCGGGCAACACAGATGAGGCAAGGCAGAAGCTTGAGAGCATTGACGAAAGCTCTGTTTCGGACGAGCTGAAAGACTTGTATGCTTCGGTCAAGACCTTGGTTGAGGCTCCTGCGGCCGAAACACAAGCGAAATAATTTTTAAAAGTGATTAAAATAAGAAAGGAAATATAAAAATGATTGATATTAAACTAATAAGAACAGAACCCGAAAAGGTTAAAGCGGCGCTTGCGCGCAGAAAAGAGAATGTGGACATTGACGCGCTTATCGCGCTTGATAAAGAGAGACGCCAGCTCACGTTTGAGGTTGAACAGAAAAAGTCGGAGCAGAATACCGTTTCAAAGAAAATTCCGGCAATGAAAAAGGCCGGAGAGGACACCACGGCGGTATTTGAAGAAATGAAGGAGCTTTCGGCTTCTATCAAAGAACACGATGATAAAATCCGTGAATTGGATGAGAAAATATCGGTTATGATGTATTCTATCCCGAATATTCCGAATCCGACAGTTCCGGACGGTGATACCGACGCTGATAATGTAGAGGTAAGAAAGTTTATGGAGCCGACAAAGTTTGATTTTGAGCCTAAGGCACATTGGGATTTGGGTTCGGAGCTCGGAATTTTAGACCCCGAAACGGCGGCTAAAATCACAGGCGCACGCTTTACTGTGTACAAAGGGGCGGGCGCGCGCCTTGAAAGAGCAATAACAAACTTCTACCTTGACACGCATACAAAGAGAAACGGATATAAAGAAATATTCCCGCCGTTTATGGTTCACAGGAACAGTATGATAGGAACGGGTCAGCTTCCTAAATTTGAAGAGGACGCATTTAAGGTTGCCGGTACTGATTACTTCCTCGTTCCGACCGCCGAGGTGCCCGTTACAAATATGCACCGCGACCAGATTTTGGACGGAAATTCACTTCCGCTTAAATATTGCGCTTATACCGCGTGCTTCCGTGCGGAGGCGGGTTCAGCGGGCAGAGATACGAGAGGTCTTATCCGCCAGCATCAGTTTAATAAGGTTGAGCTTGTTAAATTCACAAAGCCCGAGGATTCATATGCTGAGCTTGAAAAGCTTGTAAACGACGCAGAATCGGTGCTTCAGCTCCTTAAGCTTCCGTATCACGTTGTTAAAATCTGTATCGGCGATTTAGGCTTCACCGCCGCAATGAAGTATGACATTGAAGTTTGGATGCCGAGTTATGGCCGCTATGTCGAGATTTCTTCGTGCAGTAACTTTGAAGACTTCCAGGCTCGCCGTGCAAATATCAAGTATAAGAATTCACCTAAGGATAAGGCTCAGCTTGTTCACACGCTCAACGGCTCGGGCGTTGCAATCGGAAGAACCACCGCCGCTATAATGGAAAATTATCAGAATGCCGACGGTTCGATTACCGTGCCTGAGGTTCTGCGTCCGTATATGGGCGGCTTAGAGGTTATTAAGCCTGAGTAACAATGGGTATATATGTAAAAAATCTTACCAAATTATACAAGCCTCAATGCGTCGGCATCAGAGGCTTGTTTGGTATAAGAAAAAAGATTAAAGCCGTCGATAATGTGTCGTTTGAGATAAAAGACGGAGAATGTGTGGGAATAATCGGCAGAAACGGTTCGGGAAAGTCAACACTTTTGAAGCTTCTCTGTTCGATAACGTCACAGACCTCGGGAAGTATTTCGGCGGACGGAAGAATTTCGGCGCTTTTAGAGCTCGGAACGGGGTTTAATCCGGAATATACGGGAATTTCAAACATATACTTAAACGGAACGGTTTTAGGTTTGAAAAAAGCCGAGATAAAGGCGCTTATTCCCGAAATAACCGATTTCGCCGATATCGGCGACTTTATTTACCGCCCGGTCAAGACGTATTCCGATGGGATGTTTCTTCGCCTTGCGTTTGCCTGTGCGGTGGCTGTTTCTCCCGATATTTTGATAATAGACGAGGCAATGTCGGTGGGTGATTTTATTTTCCGCCAAAAATGTTATAAAAAGCTTGAGAGCCTAAAGGCGGCGGGAACTACCGTTATTGCTGTGAGTCATGATATCGATATACTTCGTCGGTTCTGTGACAGGGCGTTATGGCTTGATAACGGAAGGCTTCGTATGGACGGAGATATAGCCGAGGTAAGCGCCGCATACATGGAGGCCGTGACCGGGGGAACAGAAAGGGCGCTGTACGTTTCGCCTGATAATACTAAAAACATAAGCTGTTTAAACAGGTTCGGCTCGGCAGAGGGTTCGATAGTGAGCGCTCGAATCCCTGAGGTTCAGGTGACCGACAGGGAACAAAAAATCAGTCTGATTCTTGATATACCTGAAGAAGCGGAGCTTAGCGATATGGCTGTTTCGCTTGCTTTTAAAGACTTATCGGGGCTGGATTTGGTCGTTGTTTCAACCGCGGATAAAGGCATTGCCTTTACCAAAACGGGAAGGCTGATAATAGATATAAAATATGTATGCAGGCTCTGTCCGGGCAGGTATTCGGTCAGCGTTTCGCTTGAAGACAGGGGAAGCCAACCGATAAAATACTTTGACTATATAGACGGTGCGGCAACTATTGAGGTTATGTCAGACAGACAATATTTCGGACTTTTCCGCACGGATGCAGATTTTGAAATAAAGGAGTGCCAAACTTGAAACCATCAAAATCAAACACAGCCGCAAATATAACGATTAAAAACATATCGGAAGCCGAACTAAGCGGGCCGCGGCTTTTGTTGAGTAAGCTTAAGAACGAACTGTTCAATCGAAAAAAGTCGGATATTGAATTAAAAAGAGCGTCAATAAAGCCGAAGCGGCAAAAAAACTATAAAAAACTTTTATCTGTTATAATATGCACGTCGGGGCGGAATTCCCTTGCCTTAAATGCAATAAATTCGGTAATCAACCAGGATTTCAGCTCTGAAAAATACGAAATAATAGTGGTAAACAACTCGAGGGAAAATTTCTGCGGAGAATTTTTTGAGCAGAACATCAGAATAGTGAACGAACCGGTACAGGGGTTGTCGAGAGCGCGCAATACCGGGGCGGATTCCGCGGGCGGAGAATATCTTTTATATATGGACGATGACGCTTTGGCTTGCGAAAACCTGCTTTTGAATATGTTCAAAGCCTTTGAAAAGCACCCGGGATGTGCAATAATCGGGGGTCAGATTTTTCTGAAGCTTCCTACGCCAAATCCAAATGTATTTTTAAAGGGTCGCGAGGCGATATGGAGCGGATATACGGTTCCTTATAAAAAATTTAAAGAGGTGGGCGAACAGTATGAGTTTCCCTACGGCGCGTGTTTCGGAATACGACATTCCGCCCTTGACGGCTTCGGCGGCTTCCCCGAAGATTACGGCCGATGCGGAAACGACTTTGCGGGCGGAGAAGAAACGGCGCTCTGCTTTATGGCGAAAAACAGCCGGCTCAAAATAGGAATAGAGCCGAGTGCGGCGGTTTGGCACGTTGTGTCCGCCGACAGATTTACTAAAGAGCATATCCGCGAAACAATCCGTGCGGGAATCCTGACAACGTATCGTTTATATGCCGAAGGGTACTCAAAATGCGGCTGGACAAATGATTATATAGACGAAAGAATAAAAATAATAACGGGCGAGCTGGCGAGACTTCAAAGAAATAAGGAATTTCTTGCTTATTTCTATAAAAAGTGTGAGCTTGACGCCTTTTATGAAGTGAAGTCAATGATACTCTAAGGATACAAGCGAGGTAAGACCATGTCATTTTTCTTTAAAAGCAATAATAACTTCAGAAAATTCAAATCGGAAATGACGCGCCGTTTTCCGATTTTCGGCGCAGATGTGAAGTGTAATGCTGTCGAATCAATGATTTCTGTAGTATTACCGGTGTTTAACGGCGAGATGTATCTTAAAGAGGCTGTTGATTCGGTTTTGGCACAAACCTATCCGAACCTTGAACTCATAATCGTTGATGACGGGTCGAGCGACCGTTCGGGAGAGATAGCGGACTCATACTTAAATGAAGATGAGAGGGTTAAGGTTATACATCAAAAAAACATGAAGCTTCCCTCCGCTTTAAACAATGGTTTTAGTATAGCAAGGGGCGAATATTATACATGGACGAGCGCCGATAATCGGATGTTCCCCGATTGCCTTGAAGTTCTCGCGGCCGAGCTCGAACGTGACCGAACCTGTGATATGGTATTCGGAAATATGCGCCTGATTGACGAAAACGGCGATATTCTTCGCGGAGAGGGCTGGTATGAGCTTCCGCCGCTCAGCGGAAATGTGATACTTCCCGATTCGGTTGAAAACCTGAATACTGTTGCGAATAACACAATCGGCGCGGCATTTTTGTATCGTGCGGGAGCGGCCGCGGTTCTTCAGCCGTATAACCGCTTCACATTAGAGGATTATGATTATTTTATGAGAATGAACAGCTTGTTTTCAATCAAGCACATTCTTTATAAAAAACCGATTTACGAGTATCGTATGCACCCCGAATCTCTCACATCTCATGATGAAGAAATGGGAATAACCTCATCAAGACCCGAATTGATGGCATTTGATAAATTCCGCCGTGAATATTATCTTAAAAATACAAAATTTTACATAGATGGTGATAATTCAAGAAAACTTTTACCGATGATTGACAGAGTTTCATCGGTTAAGACGGCGAATAAGCTTGCGGAGTATGAACCTAAAAATATAGGTTATATAAATATAGGAAATTGCGCGCCGACTTGGGAGGTACCCGACGGAGTGCCGCGAATGCTTATTACCGATAATGCCATGCCGGATATTTTCGGCTATGACGCGGTTGTTTGCAGGAACTCAATATCGTCCGATGAATCAAAACGTCGTATTTGTATTAATGGAAGCTCAGAGCTTTCAGCGTTTCTTTCGCTTTATGCAAAGGAATATTTAATACGCAGGTATGAGAATATGAATCAATAAAGGAGACTCAAGCTAATGAAAAAGATATTAAAGGTATGCGGAATTTCTTTCGGAATGGTCGCCGTATTGTATTCATTGACAACATTTTTTGTTACAAATATTTCGTTCGGAAACTTTGCAGTGCTGACGGGCGGGGTCCTTCTCATAATATCCTCTGTGCCGGGTGAAAGCAGAGCGGTGCGCGCACTCAGACGCGTTATTGCCCTGTTGGTATCTCTTACGCTTGTCGTAAGTCTCTTTCTCTGCATTGACGGAAGCATGGATACGGCTTCATACAGCGAGGATGCGCTTATTGTGCTCGGCGGCGGAGTTAAGGGCGAGGAACCATCTCCATCGCTTGCGCTTCGTCTTGATAAGGCGATAGAATATCATGAGAAAAACCCGAATGCGGTTATAGTGGTAAGCGGCGGTCTCGGCACGCAGGAGAGGATTCCCGAAGCGGAGGCGATGAAACGCTATCTGGTCTCCGGCGGAGTTGATGAGAATTCAATTATAAAAGAAGAAAACTCGCGCAACACAAGGGAAAACTTTATAAATTCAAAGAGTATTCTTGAAAACCGATTCGGCGGAAGGCGCTATACCGTGTGTTTTATCACAAGCACGTATCATATTTTCCGTTCAAATATAACCGCACATAAAAAAGGCTTCCGGGACATAAATCATCTGCACGCAAGGACAAACCCCATCAGCCTGCCGATGGAATATATTCGTGAATGTGCGGCGTTGATTAAAATGTTGTTTAATTAAATAAATATACAAATAGCCCGTTTTTACGGGCTATTTCAGACTGTCGAAAAAGTTATTTTCAGCAAGATATTGCTCTGAAGTAATTGCCCTCCGCCCATAAATCCGCCGCCGCGCCCGTTGCGGCAATGTAGCAATATCTTG
>CADBUP010000119.1 GCA_902797885.1 uncultured Ruminococcus sp. | reverse complement strand
TATATATTCTTCCGAGCGCCGACTTCGCAGATTCCATCAAGTCCTTACTGAAGTTAATCGGACTACGATAATGTGCCGAGAGCATAAAGAAACGAATAACTTCATAATCGAATTCCTTTGCAACGTCACGAACGGTAAAGAAGTTACCGAGTGATTTGGACATCTTTCTGTTATCAACGTTTATATATCCGTTATGAAGCCAATAGTTCGCAAAGCAACAGCCGTTTGCCGCCTCGCTTTGTGCAATTTCGTTTTCATGATGAGGAAAAATCAAATCCTGACCACCGCTGTGAATATCTATTGTCTTTGCAAGGTACTTGTTCGCCATAGCGCTGCACTCGATATGCCAGCCGGGTCTGCCCATTCCCCACGGACTTTCCCATGCGGGTTCACCGGGTTTTTGCTTCTTCCATAAAGCAAAGTCCATCGGATCCTCTTTATCCTCGTTTATATCAATCCTTGCCCCGCTCTCTAAATCCTCAAGAGGCTGATGTGAAAGCTTTCCATAATCCTTAAAATTTCTTGTTCGATAGTACACGTTTCCATTGACATTATAAGCATAGCCCTTTTTCTCAAGGGTGGACACAAGTTCGATAATAGCGTCAATATTTTCCGTTGCGCGCGGATGTACAGTCGCTTTTTTTATACCCAATCCCTGTGCATCTGTGAAATACTCAGCGATATATTCATCAGCAAGCTCCTTTACCGTTATTCCAAGCTCGTTTGCCTTATTTATCATTTTATCATCGACATCGGTGAAATTCTGAACAAATTCAACCTTATAGCCCTTATATTCGAGATATCTTCTTAAAGTATCAAAAATAATAAACGGGCGCGCGTTTCCTATATGAAAAAAGTTATATACGGTAGGCCCGCATGAGTACATTTTTACCTCGCCCTTTTTTATAGGAACGAACTCCTGCTTACTTCGTGTAAGCGTATTATACAAGTAAAGCTTGGTATCAATCATTTTCTATCTCCTCCAATTTTTTCTTAAGCCTTTCGATTTCTCCCCTTATGCTGCATATATCCATCGAGATTGGGTCGGGTATGTGAATCTGGTCAAGATCGGCAACCGGTTTAAGCACCGGTGATGCCGAAGCGACTCTTTTATTTTCAAGCCAGACAATATGCGCGGGGACACCAACGCACGTACTATTCGGTGGTATCTCGCTTAATACAACTGCGTTTGCGGCAATCTTACTGTTATCGCCTACCGTAAACGGTCCGAGAACCTTTGCCCCACAGCCGATAGTGACATTATTTCCTATCGTGGGATGACGCTTTCCCTTATCCTTTCCGGTGCCGCCTAAAGTAACACCCTGATAAATCGTACAGTTATCCCCGACAACAGCCGTCTCGCCGATAACCACGCCCATTCCGTGATCGATAAAAACGCCTTTTCCTATCTGTGCCGAAGGATGAATTTCAATTCCGGTTTTGCGCCGCGTATGCTTTGAAATCCAATCCGCTATAAAGTGATGGCCTCTTTTGTCAAGCATATGCGCAATCCGATAATTTATTATCGCCCTAACACCTGGGTACAAAAGCAAAACCTGTGCCTTTGACCTCGCGGCAGGGTCGCGTTCAAAAACAATATTAACTTCATCTTTTATAACCTTAAAAAAATTCATATATCTGCTCCTTTAAGCCAAAGCCTTTAGGTCATATAGTATTAGTATAACTCATTTTCGACATTTAGTAAAGAGTTAATTTAATTTTTTTTGCCATAATTTTGCCGAATTTTAAAATTTGGCGTATGCACGATATTTTTTTAATTTTTTACTTGATTTTTTATCAAAAATGTCATACAATAAAGTATATACCACATATAAATTATACGCTATAGCTTTTCAAAGGGTGATAACGTGGAGATTTCTTTCACGTTATCACCCGACGTAAAAAAACATGTGTGAAATTTTCTCCGCTTTGTTCGGAAGCGCACATAGGCGTAACACTCTCTTATTATTTCTTGCCCTGTGAATAAGAGATTGTCATTACTATTTGTGCCGATGCAGGGCGGCGGATAAGGAGATTATTATGAAAAATATAAAAAAATTTTTTGCAATTCTTTTGTGTCTGGCGTTTGTTCTGACTGCCGCTTCCTGCGGAAAGAAGAAAGACGACACAAATGCCGACGCGTCAATCAGCAATATTCCTACGGCTTCCGCTGATGACGACAAGCAATCACAGGAAAATTCAGATAAGGATAATGAAAATACGGATAATTCCGCATCCGGCGAATCTGAAGCGGGTGATAAAAGCGCCTCATCAGACAAACAGGACAATACGCGAAATCAGCAGGAGGCTCTGAATAAGGAGCGAACCCCCAAGACAGACAACGCCGAAATCGAGAGTAATATTCGAGATGCCCAGGAACTCATCGATGATGGAAACATCGATGATGCAAAAGCGCTTATAAAAGTTTTAAGAAGCAGAAATCTAACCGAAGCTCAGGAAAAACGCGTTGACAAGCTCGAATCACAGCTCATTTCTATCAGCGATTAAAAAAAGTTGTCTGCCGCAGGGCAAACATATCACAACACAGTTCTTCTGCTATACAAATTTTAAGAAAGGAGTTTCGGCTTTATCCAAGCCGGAAATATAATGTACACAAAAAATGAGTCTTGATTTTAATTCATATTTAAGTAATTCATCAAAAGAAACTTCAGCCAAGTCAAACATAAGTCCGGCTGAATGTATGCGTTGGTCTGTAGATAAAATGATTGCAAAAACATCACCAATGCTCCAGGCGCTTATGTATTCCGTCAACCTTGACCCTGACGAACTTGAATGTATCTACAAAACATATCTTTATGAACAGAAAATGATGTCGTTTGTACATAATGTATCTATTTTATACAATGACCTCCCCGGCGGAGAGTCAATCACCGTAAATATTGCAAGTTATGACGTAGGTCATTTTCTTACCTCGCTGACAAAACAAACTCTAAGAATTTTTGACAATACGGGTTTAGAGATTTTTATCGACTGCGATAAAAATTGCCGCTATGCCTCGTTCGATTTAAAATTACTTGGTTTTATAATGTATAATATTATATCAAACGCAATTATGCATAACAATCGAAAGGAAAAGATTATTAAAATTAATGCGGAAGCCAAGTCCGAACACGTGTCGGGCAAAAATCAAAAGTACCTTAAAATTTCCGTCAAGGATAACGGTCCGGGAATTAATGCCGCTAAACGGAAAACTCTTTTTATTAAGGATACCAATATGCTTCCATATGATATGATTGAAAAAACCGGAGGGTTTATGAAAACCGGATTTGGCCTCAAGGCATCATATAAAGCGGCAAAAAGGATGGGCGGATATATCGAGTGCTTGCCGGGGAGGGGTGCTGAATTTGTAGTATCCATTCCTCAAAAAAAAGAGGATGAAGGGTTTTATGAACCACACTTAGACGAACCTCCCGCATATGAACTTTTTTCCATATATGCCGGTGCGCTTCTGAAAATAAAATATAATGAAGCCGAATAGCACGAAGCCACTTATCGCTTTCGTGATGACGTACTTTCCGTTTATTGACACAATATTAATAACAAAATCACAAGCATTCCATTTTCGCTTAAATAATTCTATATAAAAAACGGACTATGCCTTTGACCCGCCCCCAAAAGTTAGACCAAAAATCTAACGATTGGGGGTCACATCATTTTAAAATTCAAGCATAGTCCGTAATTTTTTTCGATTATGTATCACGAATAACTTATATGTTCACTTTAACCGCGTTTCCGCTTTCGGCGGATTCAAATGCCGCCTCCATCACCTTCATAACACGCATTGTCTGCGCAGGCTTAATAGTGAGCTCTGCCTTTCCTTCAACCGCATCAAGAAGCTGGTTATACACAACCGTCAGATTATCGATAACATCGTTCGGCTCGGAAAGCTCGAAAGTCTGAACCGTCTCAGGGCTTCGCGGAGCCATTGTCTTTGTAGGCCCTGCTTTAGTTACGGCAATCTCCTCACCCCAGATATTCTCTTTATCAAGACAACGTACAATTCTTCCCGTACAGTCCCAATCGTCTATCTGAAGCGTACCTTCGTCACCCAACACATACCATCTCGGGTGTTTTATATAGTTGTTCGTTCCCACCTCGATTTGAGCGACAAGTCCGCTCTCAAATGTAAGAATAAGCTTTAAGTTATCCTCAACCTCGTCATAGTGAACCTTAAACATTTTACAATACACTTCTTTGACGTTTTCCTTGACAAAGTACATAATCTGGTCTATCAGATGAACGCCCCAGTCAAGCATCATGCCGCCGCCAAGCTTTTTCTCGGTTCTCCAGCCGCCCGGCATTCCGCGTGAGCCTTCGACTCTTGATTCTATCACATACGGCTTGCCTATTCTGCCCGCCTCCACGTTTCTCATCATCAAGACAAAATCCTTGTTCGCTCGTCTGTTCTGATCCACGGTGAAAACTCCGTCAGACTTTTCAGCAACCTCCATAACCTCTTTGAGCTCCGCCGAGGTCATCGTCACAGGCTTCTCACAGATTACATTCTTTCCCGCCTTAAGAGCCGCTATCGCAATCTCTTTATGCACGTCATTGGTTGCCGCAACGATTACAACATCTATATCGGGATCGTTTAACATTTCCTCTCTTGAGGAATACACATAGTACCCCTGTTCCCGTGCAACGTCACAACGATGCGCATTTATATCGAAAATTCCTTTAAGCTTCATTCTGTCATAATCGACACGCATAACCTTCTCGTGGTTACCCGCCATTCCGCCATAGCCGATTATTCCTGCTGTATATACCTTCATTTGACTTACCTCGCTTTTGTGGAATTATACCCACCACATATCTCCCGGGTTTTCATATATAAGCACTTCTTTTAAAAATGCAATCGCTTTTTCAAGGCCCTCGTTCGGTGACATAAGTCCGTCCTCATGTTCTATGCTGATTGCGCCGTCATAGCCCGTCGCCTTAAGCATACTTATCATATCGTTCCAGCATTCCTTTCCGTGACCATAGCCAACGGTTCGGAAAACCCACGAACGGTTCAAAATGTCACCGTAAGGCTTGGTGTCAAGAACGCCGTTCACGCCGCAGTTACGCTCGTCGATAAGCGTATCCTTAGCGTGGAAGTGATAAATCGCACCCTTTAACGCCTTGATTGCCGAAACCGGATTAACCCCCTGCCAGAACAGATGGCTCGGATCAAAGTTCGCGCCGATAATATCGCCGACAGCCGCGCGTAATTTAAGCAGCGTCTCCGGGTTATATACTACAAAGCCCGGATGCATTTCAAACGCAATCTTCTCAATACCGTGTTCCTTTGCAAACTTCGCCATATCCTTCCAGTACGGAATAACTTTCTCTTCCCATTGCCATTTTAAGATTGTGCCGAAGTCATCCGGCCACGGACAGGTAACCCAGTTCGGGTACTTTGATGTGTCACAGTCAC
>CADBUP010000118.1 GCA_902797885.1 uncultured Ruminococcus sp. | reverse complement strand
TCAAAGGCGCCGACATGGTGTTTGTTACTGCCGGCATGGGCGGCGGAACGGGTACCGGTGCCGCTCCGATTGTTGCTGAGGTCGCTAAAGAGATGGGCGTTCTTACCGTGGGTATTGTTACAAAGCCTTTCTGGTTTGAGGGTAAGGTTCGTCAGAAGAACAGCGATGAGGGTATTAAAAACCTTATGAATTCGGTTGACACCCTGGTTGTTATCCCTAATGACAAGCTCCTTGAAGTGGCTGAGAACAGAACACCGCTGACTGAATCATTCCGTATGGCGGACGATATATTAAGACAGGGCGTACAGGGTATTTCAGACCTTATTTCACGTCCGGGTCTTATCAGTCTTGACTTTGCGGATATTAAGACAATTATGAAGGATACCGGCTTTGCTCATATGGGTATCGGCCGCGCAAGCGGTGAGACCCGTGCGGAAGAGGCTGCTAAGAAGGCTATACATAGTCCTCTGCTTGAGACAACAATCGAAGGCGCAAAGGGTGTTATTCTCAATGTTACCGGCGGTGCAGACCTCGGTATTCTCGAAGTTAAAACTGCGGCTGAGCTTGTTGAAGAGGCTGCTGATAAGGATGCAAACATCATTATCGGTGCTATCGTGGATGAGAGCCTCGGCGACGAAATTCAGATTACCGTTATTGCTACCGGATTTAAGGGTAATGCACCCGACCAGGGGGAAGAAAATTCTTTTGACAGCTTCCTCAGCAGGTTTGCAAACGGAGGTGCGTCAAAGGGTAATGCTACAGCATCTCCTGCCGGCGGCGCACGCTCGGCGGGCGGCACAAATGCCGAAACGGCAAAGACGTCATCGGGGGCATTTACCAGATTCTCTGACGATGATATTGATGTTCCGGTTTTCTTGCGTAAGAACAGATAAACAGAGTTTTTTCTCAAATGCTCCCTTTATGGGAGCATTTTTTGAGTGAACCGATAAATAAGGGGGCGAAAGCTTGAAAGAGTTGATTGACAGACTATATTCGGCGGGGGATTTAAGCGACGGTGAGATTCTTATGCTTATCAGCGGTGAGTATGACGAAAAATATTTTTTTGAGTCCGCTGACAAGGTCAGACGAAAATACTATGGAACAGGTGTATACCTCCGCGGTCTTATAGAGATTTCGAATTACTGTAAAAATGATTGCCTATATTGCGGAATCCGCCGGAGTAATGATAAGGCGGTCAGGTATAGGCTGTCGGAAAATGATATTTTGTCATGCTGTGACAACGGTTATGAGCTCGGCTTCCGAACCTTTGTTCTCCAGGGGGGAGAGGACGCATATTATACAGATGATATAATGTGTCAAATAATAAAAAAAATCAAGGATAAATACCCCGATTGTGCGGTCACTCTGTCGCTCGGCGAGAGAAGCCTTGAAAGCTATAAAAAAATGTTTTCAGCCGGCGCTGATAGGTACCTGCTTAGGCACGAAACGGCTGATTTTGAGCATTACGGCCGGCTTCATCCCGACGGTATGAGCGCCGAAAACAGACAGAGGTGTCTGTTTGAGCTAAAAAGGATAGGGTATCAAACAGGAAGCGGGTTTATGGTCGGTTCTCCTTATCAGACGGATGAAAATTTGGTTGAAGATTTGAGGTTTTTACAGAAGCTTCAGCCGGAAATGATTGGCATAGGTCCGTATATAACCCATAAGGACACGCCGTTTTCCGAATTCCCGTCGGGAACGCTTAAAAAGACGCTTCGGCTTGTTGCCCTGCTTAGACTGATGTTCCCGATGGCACTTATCCCCGCGACCACAGCGCTCGGAACAATAGCTCCGAACGGACGTGAACTTGGACTTTGCGCCGGGGCAAACGTTGTGATGCCGAACCTTTCGCCGGTGAGGACGCGGAAACTCTATGACCTGTATGATAATAAAATCTGTACGGGCGAGGAAGCGGCGGAGTGCCGAGGATGTCTCCAAAGGCGCATTGAGTCGGTCGGATATGAGATAATATGCGGCCGCGGCGATGCAATAACCCGAAAAATTGCGCAGAATTGAGTAAAAACACTTGACAAATCGGATTTTAGGTGGTATACTTTTAATATAACATAATAGGATACGGCTGAGAGTGAGGAATTTCCTCACTCTTTTGGTTTGTATATCAAATGTATTATTTTTAAGTAAACGGCGTGTAACGCCTGTCTAAAAGGAGGGAGAGTATGGCTCTTTCTAAAACTGAGAGTACGGTTTTTGCGCTGGCTGAGGATATTGCTAAAGCAAACGGCTGTTATATTTATGATGTTGAGTTTGTGAAAGAGGGCGGAATGTACTTTCTGCGTGTATACGCGGATTGTGACGGAGGGATTGACCTTGATAAATGTGAGGTAATCAGCCGTGCGCTCAGCGATAAGCTTGATGAAGCCGACCCGATTTCACAGAACTATTATCTTGAGGTTTCGTCTCCCGGAATCGAAAGAAAGTTAAAGCGACAGGAACATTTCGATAGGTATATCGGCGAAAAGATAGATATAGGGCTATATAGGCCGATAAACGGAAGCAAACAGCTTTCGGGTGAGCTTATCGGATATGACGGTACAAATATTACGGCTGAAGTAGACGGCGAGAAGATTACGCTTCCGCAAAAGGAAACAACCTATGTGAAGCTTCACTTTGATTTTTAAAATAACGCAGTAGGTACTGCTTGGAAAGGATGATTAAAAAAATGAGTTCAGAATTGTTTGATTCATTGGCATTGATTGAGGAAGAGAAAGGAATAAGCCGCGAGGTAGTGCTTGACGCACTTGAAGGCGCACTTATTTCGGCATACAAAAAGCACTTTGGTGCGGTACATGATATAGGCGTTGTGTTTGATGAAGAGTCAGGTGCGATTCGTATTATTGCCCGCAAGAAGGTGGTAGAAGAGGTAGAGGATAAGGAATCGGAAATCTCTGTTGATGAGGCAAAGCGTATCAACAGCAAGTATGAGGTCGGCGACACGGTTGAAATTGAGGTGACACCGGCATCGTTCGGCAGGATAGCGGCGCAGACAGCGCGACAGGTTGTTCTTCAGAGAATTCATGAGGCTGAACGCGAGAAGATGGTAAGCGAATATTCGGACAGAGAAAACGATATTGCGACAGCAGTTGTCAGAAAAATAGAGAAGCGGAATGTCCTTCTTGAAATCGAAAATACCGAATCGGTACTTATGCCGAACGAACAGGTTCGTGCAGACCATTATAAGGTGGGCGAACGGTATAAGGTATTTGTTGTTGAGGTTGCTGAATCGGTTAAGGGCGTGCATCTTGTCGTTTCGCGCTCGCATCCGGGACTTGTGAGGAGGTTGTTTGAGCTTGAGGTTCCCGAAATCGGTCAGGGAATAATTGAGGTTAAGGCTCTCTCTCGTGAGGCGGGGTCAAGAAGTAAAATAGCGGTTTACTCGGCTCTTGAAAATGTTGACCCGGTGGGAACCTGTATAGGTCCTAAGGGAATGAGAGTTCAGGCCGTTATAAACGAGCTTCGCGGTGAAAAAATCGATATAATCAAGTACAGCGATAACCCGGCTGAATATGTTTCAAACGCACTCAGTCCGGCGGAGGTTCTCTCTATCGATGTTGATGAGGATAAAAAGATGTGCAGCGTGGTTGTTCCCGAGGATCAGCTTTCGCTTGCAATCGGAAGAGAGGGTCAGAATGTTCGCCTTGCGGCGAGACTGACCGGCTGGAAGATTGATATTTCGGCAAAGCCCAAGGAGGAGAAAACAGAGCCGGAGGAGAATATAATACCGCAGGGCGTTCTTGACTCGCTTGAGTCAGAGGAGAATGATTAATGACTGTTTGTAGAATGTGCGCCGTTTGCAGAACAAAACGGCCTAAAAATGAACTTTTACGAATAGTTAAAAGTCCTGACGGAAAAATATATATTGATGAAAGCGGTAAATCCGACGGCAGAGGAATGTATATCTGCAGAGACGCCGGTTGTCTTAAAAATGCCGCAAGGCGGCATGTTGTTGAGCGTTCGTTTAAGCTGTCATCGGGCTGTATAGGCGATATATATGATGAAATAAAAAAGCTTATTGCGCCGGGCGGTGATAAAAAATGACGGAGGAAAACAGCGATATACAGAAAAGGTTTAAAGGGCTTATATCTTTAGCGATGAAGGCCGGAAGGCTTGAAATCGGCGAAGCCCGCGCGCAGGATGCAATCCGGGGCGGAAAGGCATACCTGATTATTGTGGCTGAGGACGCATCGGACAATACCAAAAAGAAGTTTAAAGATATGGCGGCTTTCAGAAAGCGTCCTATTATACTTACGTCAAACCGGGATGAGTTGGGCAGGACTGTCGGACGGAATTTTGCGGTTACTATGGCTGTGACGGATAAAGGTCTTGCGGAAGGGTTAAAAAAGCTGATAGATAAATAACCGCGAGGTATGAAGTTGTGCAGGAAAGGATGGATTAATATATGGAAAAAATCAGAGCGTATGAACTCTCTAAAGCGTTTGGTTTCCCGAGTAAGGAAATCGTTAAGGTTCTTCACGATTATGAGGTGTCGGGAAAGAACCATATGAGCGCTCTTACCGAGTATGAACTGGATGTAATTTTTGAATATTATACGCAGAAGAATCAGGTTAAGGATTTTTCGATGTATGATAAAGAAAAGGTTGAAAAAGAGGAAGAAACCGAAAAACAAGACGACACCGGGGTTAAGGAAGAACCGACCGAGGAAGAAGCGGCTATGGAAGTAGGCCGCAAGGTCAGAATGGTGGATACGCGTGTAAATACGGTTGACCTTGACAGAATAGACGATGAAAAGATTGAAGAGCTTATTCCGGATAATGTAAAGCAGGGAACAAAAAAACAGAAGATTAATCAGAAAAAGAAGAATAAGCAGCTTGGCACAAAACAGAAGCGCGCGCCTGAAGAGACCTTAAAGAAAAAAGAGAAGAAGGATAAGAAGGAAGAAAAGGTTCATGTTCTTATTCCGGACGAAATCACGGTTGGACAGCTTGCAGAGAGAATGAAGCGTCCGGCAACCGAGATTATAAAAAAACTTATGCTTTTAGGAATAATGGCGTCGGTTAATGAGACAATAGATTTTGACACCGCTTCGCTTATAGTTGAAGAACTCGGAGGAACCTTTGAAAAGGAAATAATTCTGACCGAAGAGGATAAACTGTTTAATGATGTTCCGGACAGTCCCGAACAGCTTAAACCGCGTTCTCCTGTTGTTGTTGTAATGGGTCATGTCGACCACGGTAAGACGTCGCTTCTTGACTCCATCAGAAACACAAACGTTACCGACGGCGAGTTCGGCGGAATCACACAGCACATCGGTGCTCACCGCGTAAGAGTGGGTGACAAGAAGATTACCTTCCTTGATACGCCGGGTCACGAGGCGTTTACGGCTATGCGTGCGAGAGGTGCAATGGTTACGGATATAGCGATACTTGTTGTTGCGGCGGATGACGGAATTATGCCCCAGACAATAGAGGCGATAAACCACGCAAGAGCGGCGGAGGTATCGATTATTGTTGCTATAAATAAGATTGATAAAGAGGGCGCAAACCCCGACAGAGTTAAACAAGAGCTTACCGAACAGGGTCTCGTCCCGGAGGAATGGGGCGGCGATACCATCTGCGTTGAAGTTTCGGCAAAGAAGGGTATAAATATTGATAAGCTTCTTGAAATGGTTCTTCTTGTTGCTGAAATGCGCGAGCTAAAGGCAAACCCCGACCGTCCGGCTAAGGGAACGGTCATCGAGTCAAAATTGGATAAGGGAAGAGGCCCTGTTGCGACGGTCCTTGTTCAGAACGGTACACTCAGAGTCGGCGATATAGTTGTTGCCGGTACGGCGGTAGGTCACGTCCGTGCGATGAATGACGATAAGGGTCGCTCGGTTAAAAAAGCGGGCCCGTCAATCCCGGTAGAGATTCTCGGTCTTTCAGAGGTTCCTGAGGGCGGAGATACCTTCTATGCGGTAGACGATGAGCGTAAGGCGCGTGAGGTTGTTGAAAACCGAAAGTTCAAGGAGAAGCAGAGCAAACAGCAGAAGGCATCGGCTATCTCGCTTGACAATCTCTTTGAGCATATCGAATCGGGTAAGATGAAAGACCTTAACATAATCGTTAAGGCCGACGTTCAGGGAAGCGTTGAGGCCGTTACACAGTCGCTTACGCGTATATCAAATGATGAGGTCCGCGTAAATGTAATTCACGGTGCGGTAGGAGGGGTAACCGAGTCGGATGTTATGCTTGCTTCCGCTTCGGGTGCGATTATTGTTGGATTTAACGTTCGTCCGACCCCGGGGGCTGCCGCGGCGGCTGAGAATGATGAGGTTGACATAAGACTCTATAGAGTTATCTATGATGCGATTGAGGATATAGAGAAGGCTCTTAAGGGTATGCTTGAGCCGACCTTCCGCGAGGCTGTTACGGGTCACGCCGAAATCAGAACGACCTTCCGCGTTTCAGGTGTCGGAACAATCGGCGGTGCTTATGTCACCGACGGTAAGATTCTGAGAAGCAGTAAGGTCAGAGTTGTCCGCGACGGTATAGTTATCCACGAGGGTGAGCTTGGCTCACTGAAACGTTTTAAGGATGATGTTAAAGAGGTTGCGAGCGGATACGAATGTGGTCTCAGCATTGATAAGTTTAATGATATTAAAGACGGAGACGTTGTAGAAGCATATGTAATGGAGCAGGTAGAGGTTTAGGAGAGTGAGGCAAAATGGCAAATTACAGCAGAACCGACAGAATTTCAGAGGAAGTCAAGAGGGAGCTTAGCGCCGTTATCCGCGAGCTTAAGGACCCCAGGCTTCCGGTTATGACTTCTGTTGTCAGCGTGAGGGTTACTAAAGATTTAAAATTTGCAAAAGCTTATATAAGTGTGATGGGTGATGAGACGGTGAAAAGCGGTGCGCTTGCCGCCTTAAAGAGCGCAAGCGGATTTATCCGCCGCGAGATAGGGCATAGGCTTAATCTCAGAAACACGCCGGAGTTCACCTTTACCATCGATGATTCTATAGAATATGGCGCACACATTAATGAAATACTCAAGGAGCTATAGGTTCTATGCCTATACGATTTGGTATAGGCATAGAAATAAATGAGGACAATGTTATGTTTGAAAAAATTATTGAAAAAATAAATTCCGCTCAGCGCATTGGACTTTTTGCACATATCAATCCTGACGGGGACGCGCTCGGAAGTATGTATTCGCTAAAGAATATTCTTGTCTCAATGGGTAAGAGCGGCGAGGTTTTCTTGTGCGGAAAGGCGGAATCAAGCGTTTTTAACTTGATTTATGACGGTGAGATTCCGAACTGTGAACCTGAGGACTGTGATCTTCTGATTGCGCTTGACAGCTCAGATATAGACCGTCTCGGAGAGTGGAAGGAAGCCTTTTCGGCACATTCCAACACGGCGGCGATTGACCATCATATCACCCATATAAAGTATGCGGATGAAACGGTGGTAGAGGATATTTCTTCAAATTGCGAGCTGCTCTGCGGGCTGTATAAGGAAATGGGCGCGGATATTTCGGAAAAGACCGCGACCGACCTATACATAGGAATCGCAACCGATACCGGAAGTTTTAAATATTCGTCGGTAACAGGCGATACGCATCGCGCCGCGGCATGGCTTATCGAAAAAGGGGCGCGGTTCGACTATGTCAGCAAGAAGATTTTTGACACAAAATCAAAGGAATACCTTGAGATATTGCGGCTTGCAATATCAAAAATAAAATATTATGCCGAGGGAAGGATTGCGTATCTTTGCCTTGAGGGCGAGGATTTTGCCCGCTGCGGCATTGAAGAGGCGGACGCGAATGCCGTTGTGTCGCTTCCCGGAAGCATCGAGGGCGTTGAGGCGAGCATCTATGTAAGAAGACGAGGCGAGGATGAGTACAAGGTTAGCCTTAGGTCATCCGGATATGTGGACGTGGCAAGAATAGCTCTTCGTTTCGGAGGCGGCGGCCACGTTAAGGCGGCAGGGTTTTCACTAACAGGAAGCGAGTTTGACAGCGGAGTGAAAGACTTGATTTCACAGATTTCAGAACAATTGGAGCAGAAATGAACGGAATAATCAATATAAATAAGCCGCTTGGTATGACATCCCACGATGTTGTCGGACGGCTGAGAAGAATTTTAGGAATAAAAAAGATAGGTCACACCGGAACCCTCGACCCCGATGCAAGCGGGGTGCTTCCTATGTGCATAGGCCGTGCAACAAAAACGGCTGATATGCTGACGGCTCAGAATAAACAGTATATAGCGGAGGTGACGCTGGGGAGTGCGACAACTACGCTTGACGCCTCGGGCGAGGTGACAGAAACATCAGAGGTTAATGTCGATGAAAGTGATATTCAAAGCGTTGTGACTGAATTTGTGGGGGATATTATGCAGATACCGCCTATGTATTCGGCAATAAAAATAGACGGAAAGCGTCTGTATGAGCTTGCACGCGATGGTGTTGAGGTCGAGCGAAAGCCGAGGCCGGTTACGATTGAAAAAATTGAGATACTCAGTATTGACCTTGAAAATAAAAAGTTTTCGATGAAAGTTGACTGTTCAAAGGGGACGTATATAAGAACCCTTTGTGATGATATAGGAAGACGGCTTGGATGCCTTGCACATATGTCGGCGCTTATAAGAACCCGATCTGGCAGGTTCTGTATAGATGATGCCTATACATTAGACGAGGTGGAAAAAATGGCGGAGAATGGGAATATGAGCTTTCTTGTGCCTATTGATAAGGTGTTTGAAGAACTTCCAAAGTTGATTTTGTCAAGCAGAAGGGCGAGACTGATGTGTAATGGTGTACAGATTTCCGCACAGGGGATAATAGACGGTGAAACATATCGTGTATATGACGAGAGCGGAAGCTTTCTGACAATTTCAGAGGCGGAGAACGGGCTTCTTAAAATACTAAAGACATTTTATCAGGCAAATTAACTAACAGAGAAGAAGGAAAATAACTTATGCAGATATACCGTATTGATTCAGGGCAATTAAATCTTAGACTCAGCGGAACAGCTGCGGCTCTCGGCAGATTTGACGCACTACATCGCGGACATATGAGCATAATCGGAAGAGCAGTCGGCTACGCTAAAAAATACGGGCTTAAATCACTTGTATATATGTTTGAGAATGAGCCGGCGGAGGTAATCAGCGGAAGACAGGTTAAGTCTGTCAACACGGTATCGAAGCGGCTTGAAATTCTTGAAAAGGCAGGAGTTGACATAGCCGTCATTCAAAGATTTGACAAGACAGTTATGAAAATGCCGCGTGAGAGGTTTATAAACGAATATATAAGAGAGGCGTTTGACGCGAAATTTATTGCGGTTGGGTTTAACTATAGCTTCGGAAGAAATGCGGAGGGGACCGCCGAATATTTGAAAGCTGAGTGCGAAAAGTTTGGTACTGAAGTGTATATAGAAGAAGGAATTTCGGACTCAAGCGGCGTGATTTCAAGCACGCGGATACGAGAGCTTATAGCCGATTGCCGTGTGGACATCGCGGCAGAGTTGATGGGAAGATACTTTTCGGTGAGCGGAATCATAGTGAGGGGACATCACATAGGAAGTGACAGGCTCGGGTTCCCTACGGCGAACATCAAGTTTCCGAAGGAATGTATTGTTCCCGGATACGGGGTGTATATAACAACGGCGTGTATTAGGGAAAGACGCTTTCCCGCGATTACCAATGTTGGCGGAAAACCGACGCTTAATGACGATGGAATGTTGATTGAAACGCACATATGCGCGGAGTTCGGTGACCTGTACGGAGAAAAAATAGAGATTGAATTTTGTGAGTTTATTCGTGAAATTCGGAAATTTGACAGCCTTGATGATTTGGCGAAGCAGCTGAAAAAAGACAGAGATAGTTCAGAAAGATTTTATATAACTAAATATGCAGGGGGTATAACAAATGAATAATAAAGCGAAAAAAGCGTCGGCAATTCTGGCCGCGGCAATGATTGCGGCGGTTTCATTTACCGGCTGCGGCAAGAGCGGAGAGAGCGGTACCGAGGCGCCTTCGTCGGTCAAGGTTGATTCAAAAACCGTGGCTGAGGTAGACGGAGTTAAGCTTGATACCGGCTTGCTTAACTATTACATTTATCAGGCGGCGGTAAACGAGGAGTATAAAGCAAACCAAAACTTCAGCGGGGATTTCTCATCGGTTAACTGGGACGAAAAAGATTCCGATGGAAAGACAAAGGGTGACAAGATAAAGGAATCGGCGCTTAAAGAACTTATGGGGAAACAGCTCGTAGTTCAGCTTGGAAAGGATAACGGCATCACGCTGTCGGATGAGGAGAAAAATCAAGCGGCTGACAGTATAGAACAGTTCAAGAATCAGTATGGCGAAGAGGCTCTTAATGCAAATATGCAGGCGATGGGGCTAAAGTCGGCCGAGGATTATCAAAAGCTATATGAGATTGAAACGCTTTACAGAAAGGTTGAAACTGATTTCGCACAGAACAAGGATAAGTATGCTTCGGTGAACCTTGAAGAATATTCAGACCCCGATCAGATTTGTGTTCAGCATATTCTCATTAAAAATGACAGTCAGAAATATTCAGACCCGAAGGCAACGATTGATGAGGTTTTGGCACGTGCCAAGAACGGCGAGGACTTTACAGAACTGATGAAAGAATATAATGAGGATACAGGAGAAACCGAGGCCGGATATTGCTTCGGCAGAGGTGAGATGGTTTCGGAATTTGAAAATGCGGCGTTTGCGCTGAATTATAACGAAATCAGTGACGTGGTAAAGACGGAGTATGGCTATCACATAATAAAGAGAATTACCGGTCTTGCTGAGCTTAAGAACTATTTAATTCAGGCGTCAAAGATTGAGAAACAGGATAAGGTTTTAAAGGATATTTCGGTTGCAGATGTAATGAAAAATATTCAGGATGCAATGACAAAGGCAAAGGAGCTTAATTCCAAGAGCGCTCAGAACGCCGAGAATACTCAGGCAGACAGCGGTAAATAGATTGAACCGGGCTGATATGCCGAGGTTGACTAAAATCAAAGAACAGGAGAGATTAAAATGGCTGAAAACAAAAAAGTAAAGGTAGAAATGGAAAACGGCGGTGAGTTTACTATAGAACTTATGCCGGAATACGCGCCCGAAACGGCGGCGAACTTTGAGGCTCTTGCGGCTGACGGATTCTATGACGGAGTAATTTTCCACCGTGTAATAGATGACTTTATGGCTCAGGGCGGCGACCCGACCGGAACGGGTATGGGCGGAAGCGGAAAGAATATAAAGGGCGAGTTTGCACAGAACGGCTTCCCTCAGAATACACTTTCGCATACACGCGGAGTGGTTTCGATGGCGCGGTCAATGGACCCGAATTCGGCAAGCAGCCAGTTCTTTATTTGCTACGGTGACTGCACCTTCTTAGACGGTCAGTATGCGGCATTCGGAAAGGTTACCGACGGAATGGAAACAGTTGACGATTTTCTTAAAATTGAGAGAAGAGGCCCCGAGGGCGGAACTCCCGTCGAAGAAATAAAAATTAAGAAGATGACTGTTCTGTAAGTCAAATTCGGCATTTAACGTGACGTATTATGGCAATGTATAGTTTATCTGTGTTAGATATTGTCGCATAATGCAATTATGTGCATTATGCACAAAAAAGTGTTGACAAGCATCGGTATCTGTGTTATAATAGAAATATGGTTGATGTTTCTCACCTGAACCGTTGACCTAAGACTTTTAGGAGGTATTAAGATGCTAGGAAAGGTAAAATGGTTTAACGCAGAAAAAGGATTCGGATTTATCGAGACCGAAGAGGGAAAAGATGTATTTGTTCACTATTCTGCGATTGCCATGGATGGCTACAAGACACTCGAAGAGGGTGCAGAGGTTGAATTTGATGTTGTTGAGGGTGCTAAAGGACCGCAGGCTACAGATGTTAAGCGTGTGTAATCCTTTTTAAATAGCTTAAAATGAACTTAAATTAAACTTAACAAGGGGCTGTAACAAAACGTTTTTTGATATCGTTTTGTTACAGCCCCTTCTTGATATAACTTTGAGGTTTTACACGAAACCGGGAACTGTCGGGGGACGGATATTCTTGGATTGCTATTGTTAATATAAGATATGTCCGTCCCCTTTTGTTGTGGATAGCGTTGTTATTTGCCCTGATTTGCTATAAATTTATTTGATTCAAGAAATATCTTTATAATCAGCAAATAATTTTGTAGATGTAATTGCTAAAAATTGTATTGTCATAACCGGAATAATATGTTATACTGTCTTTAAATGTTCCTGTCATAAAAACGGAAGGAGAGATTTTATAATGAACACACGGAATATAGATAATATAATGAAGGAAATGACGCTTGAAGAGAAAACAAATCTGCTTACCGGTTCGGAAAGTATGAGTACCTTTGGAATAGAAAGATTAAACATAAAGCCGAGAAGCTTTGCTGACGGACCGCATGGAGTTCGCACCGAAAGGGGCATCGGAAACTGTACATTTTTCCCGAATATCTGTGCGCTTTCGGCATCGTGGGATAAAGAAACGGCTCGGCTTTACGGAAATGCTTTGGCGGACGAGTGCATTGAGCATAATATAGATTTAATACTTGCTCCGGGCGTAAATATCAAGAAAAATATGCTCTGCGGAAGAAATTTTGAGTATTTTTCCGAGGATCCGATACTGGCGGGCGAACTGAGCGCCGAATACATAAACGGAGTTCAAGAAAACGGTGTGGGCGCGTGCCTTAAACACTTCGCCGCAAACAATCAGGAGAAAAACCGTGCCAATAAAAGCGTGGAGGTTGATGAACGCACGCTGAGAGAGATATACCTTAAGGCGTTTGAAATCGCTGTAAAAAAATCGAATCCGGCGAGCGTGATGTGCGCATATAATAAGGTAAATGCGATATGGTGTTCGGAAAATAAAATGCTTCTGACCGATATTTTGAGAGACGAATGGAATTTCGACGGCTTTGTCGTATCTGACTGGGGCGCGGTACATAACATAAATAGAGCGCTTTGTGCGGGTCTTGATTTGCAGATGCCGAAAAACGATAATATTCAGGCTCAAGTAAAAGAGGGCATGGACAATGGAGAAATCTCGGTTGGTGTGATAGATAAAGCGGTGAAAAGACTATTGAAGTTTATCTTGAGTCCGAAGGCAGAAAAGAAGCCTTATGATCGGGCAAGACAGCACAAAATTGCACAGGACATAGCCGCGGCAGGTATAGTAATGCTTAAAAATGAAAACGATACTCTTCCGATTAAAGAAAGTGATAAAAAAATAGCTGTTATAGGCGAATTCGCAAAGAACGCGCTTATCGGCGGTCAGGGAAGCGCTGAGGTTTATCCCGATGCCGAATGGATTGATTCTCCGCTTGAAGAGCTGAAAAAGGCCTTGCCTCAGGCTGAAATTAAATATATGGAGGTGTTCAAAAAGAGAGAATTTTCGGATGTGATGCTGTGGCCGAAGCTTGGGGAATACAACCGGTTTATAGCCGACGCGGATAAGGTGATTATCTTTGCGGGAAGTATGGAATCCGAGGACACCGAGATATTTGACAGAAGAACGGCAATGCTCAACCCAAATTATGAGTTATTTATCAATGCGGCGTGTGATTGCGGCAAGGACGTTATTGTTGTTTTACAGTCCGGCGGAGTCATTTTAAAGGGCGACTGGTCAAGAGCCGATGCAGTTTTGGAAATGTGGCTCGGCGGTGAAGGCGCCGGAAAGGCAATAGCCGACGTGCTGACAGGAATGGTGAATCCGTCGGGAAGATTGCCCGAAACCTTCCCTGTGAATCAGAGGACGGATTTTGAATATCCGGGAGACGACCAAAAGGTTGAATACAATGAAAAGTTAGATGTGGGTTATCGTTATTATGATAAACACCCCGAAGAGATAAACTTTCCTTTCGGACACGGGCTTTCATACACAACATTTGAATATGATAATCCAAGCGTAGAATATTCAGACGGCAAGGTTAAGATAAAACTTGATGTAAAAAATACAGGAGGATATGACGGCGCTGAAGTCGTTCAGGTATACATAAGCGACGTTGTATCTATCGTAAAAAGGCCGATAAAGGAATTAAAAGCCTTTAAAAAGGTGTTTATAAAACGCGGCGAAACCAAGACGGTTGAATTTGAAATACCTGTATCGGAACTCGGATATTATAATATTATGCTCAGGAAGTGGGTGACCGAGCCGGGAAGGTATGATGTAATGATAGGCTCTTCATCACGCGATATTCGTATAGAAAAGAGTGTTTATTGTGATATACCGCTTGAGTATACCATGGATCAAACAGGCCGCGATATGATTGGATAAAACAAAACCACCGATTTTATCGGTGGTTTCAGACTGTCGAAAAAGTCCGGAAAAGTCTGGGCTTTTTCTTCATTTTGTGATATAATGTTCTTGATTTTGTGATATAATGTTCTTGGGTAATGAGAATGTTGCAAAAGAACAAACAACAAAGGACACAAATAGAGATGATATGCACAGAAGATTGCGTGCCGCAAGAACATTTGTTAAGGAAAATAGATGCGGCGATGGATTTTAATAAGATATATGATTTTGTAGAGAAATTGTATTGCGCAGACAATGGTAGACGAAGTATTGATCCTGTTGTCTTGTTTAAGATGGTATTAATTCAGCACCTGTATGGATTGCCGTCACTCCGTAGAACGGCAGATGAAGTATCAGTAAATATGGCGTACCGTTGGTTTTTGGGATATGGACTAAATGAAACAACGCCCCACTTCTCAACGGTAAGCTACAATTTTCGTCACCGATTCACGGCGGAAACGATTGATAAAATATTTAATTGGATATTGGATGAAATAGCTCAAGCAGGATATCTGAAACCCGAAGCTGTTTTCATTGACGGAACACACATAAAGGCAAATGCGAATACAAAAAAGCAAATAAAAGAAGAAGTTCCTGTCGCCGCCAAAAGATACGCTGTCGAGACTGATTGCGCCGAGGTTAAACCTGAGTATATATCGGCATTTAAAGATTATGGAATTAAGCCATCTATGCTCAGATTCGGCATTGGCGGGAACGTCAAGGCGGCGTTCGGCCCTTACGATAAAAGAGGTTATAACAGCGCGGGGAAAAAATATATCTTCGGCGTGGCCGAGTTTATAAAGGCAAACCTTAAGGTGTCAAATGATATGAAGTTTGTTTTTGTCTTTACCTCGGATACCTGTAAGCCTGAGGATGCAGCGGATTTGGTTCGATTTCTGACGCTTAACCCCAATGATGATAATGCGGTGGGAAGCAACGGAGTCAATTATGCGGCAGAGCGCGTCAAGCTCGGCCTTGACAAGCCTGTTGATATTGAATGTTTTGAAATCGGAAACGAGCTTGATATGCAGTATTACGGCAGGGACGATGACGGCTTTTCCGAAGGTGCTGACGAGTATATAAAC
>CADBUP010000117.1 GCA_902797885.1 uncultured Ruminococcus sp. | reverse complement strand
TCCTGAGCAGTAAGAAGGATAGCCTTTGTCCACTCAAGGTTATTGATGTTGAACTGTCCTACTGCATAGTGACCTTCAACGGCCTTCTTTAACATTTCTGTAGCTGAAACTAACATTTAAAATTCCTCCAAATATATTAATTTTAATTTTTTTCTTAATTTATATTTAATCTGAAAAATCCGATTCGTCATAAGGGTCACCATCTGAGAGAAATTCGTCAGAACCGATTATCAGAAGCTTGTTCTCGAAATCCGGACAAGCAAGCTCTAAAAAGTTGCTCTGCCAGAATTCGTGAACGGTCAAATCATAATTATGCCTGTCCTTACAGAAAGGGCAAACAACGCTGACATCATAAGAGGCAGTACTGTTTTTATCAATCCGCGCAATCGTTCCGCCGCAGGATTCACAGCGTATGACGAATGATTTCTTGCCTGAATATTCAAAAACCGAAAGGCGGTTCTTACCGATTTCGAGGCAGTGCGGACATAGGTAGCATACCGATGTATAATTTCTGACCTTCATTTTAATCTCCGTTAATCTGAGCCGCCTCATTGCTTCTATAGTAATAATATAGATACTGTTGAGCATATCCGGCTAAGGCTCCGTATTTTTGGGTGACAAAATCTATGATTTTATCGTTTTCTATATTGTATATATTATTTAGAATTCTCTTTATCCATACATCGGCGGGAAAAACCGAGAACCTTCCGAGTGAAAAAAGAAGTATACAGTCGGCGACCTTTCTGCCGACGCCTTTAATCTTCATCAGAGTTTTTCTCGCATCTTCGTCAGACATAGAATAAAGTGAATTTATGTCAACCTCGCCGCTTGCAACCTTGGCTGCTGCGTCGAGTATGTATTTATCGCGGTATCCCGCTCTGAGCGGTGCTAAGTCCTCTTGTGAAAGTAAGGCTAATCGCTTAGGAGAGGGGAACGCATAGTAGGTATCGCCGTCAAAGACTATTTCCTCTCCGTACATATGGCAGAGCGTTTCAATAATCTTTTTTATTCTCGGAATATTATTGTTTGCGGATATAATAAACGAGACTATTGTTTCCCAAATATCCTGTTTAAGAATTCTGATTCCCGAGCCGAAATCTATACACGGTTTAAGCGTATTGTCTGCTTTTAATAACCTCTTTTGAATATCCGCATAATCGACGTTAAATGCAAAATACTTGTTCCAGTATTCCTCGTCAGAGGGGGAAAATTCAAAATCTCTGTTTTTCACTCTGCAGACCCTTCCGCCCGAAACGCCGGTATATACACCGTCATTTAAGTTCCAGCGGAAGCATTGACCGCACTCAAACGTGTCAATGGGATTAAAGGCAATATTTTTATTAATAACCATAAAGCCACCATCCTAATCGTTTTTATGGGGATTTTCATTGTTTTGTTTTTCGGTGAGCTTATACGAAAGACGCATAAGGCTGTCACCCAAGTGCACGTTTTCGACCGCGATGTTATCCGGCGTCGAAAGCTCTGTATAAGAGAAGTTCATAAACGCCCTTATTCCGTATGAAATAAGCTGATTCGCGACCTCGTGCATCACTGTTTTCGGAATTGCCAGAATCGCCATCTGTGGCTTATGCTCCGTGATGAATTCACGAATTCGGCTGTATGGCAGAACCTTGTGGGTTCCAATCATTGTTCCGAATTTTTTTGGATCAGAATCGAATATTCCGATTAATTTAAAACCCCTGGACTCAAACTTTGTGTTAATAGCAAAGGTTTTGCCCATATTTCCCGCGCCGACCAAAATCGCGCGATAACCGCGGTCGAGTCCGAGAATTTTTTCTATACTTTCTTTAAGAAACCTGACGTTATAGCCGTAACCCTGCTGACCGAACCCGCCAAAGCAGTTTAAATCCTGGCGGATTTGAGAGGCGGTGACGTGCATACGCCTGCTTAATTCTCTCGAAGAGATTCGCTCAACCTTTCCGCTGTCAAGCTCGGTTAAATATCTGTAATATCGTGGAAGCCGATTTATAACCGATTCCGAAACCTTTTTTCTCATAATGTGTCCCTCTTTCCACTACAGATATTTTACCGCTTAATTACATCTTTGTCGCCAGACGCTCGTTAATTGCAAGCAGGAACTCTTCGGTATTTACCTTTTTCTTACCTTCAAGTTTTG
>CADBUP010000116.1 GCA_902797885.1 uncultured Ruminococcus sp. | reverse complement strand
CGCTGCCGCCGCCGAGATTACGGCTCTTATGAATCCGCCGAGTAACCCATACATTCCCATGCCTATACCGGCAAGCGTAAACGCGAAGCCCAAAAACCCCATTATCGCCGCCGTAAAAGTTATACTATACACTATCGTTTGCCTTGTTTTTCTTGTTTTTCTTTTCATCTCTGTACCTCCTGTATCTGCCCGAATAATACTACTTTTATCATCTCGAGCTGTGTTTTTAGTTTAACGTTTTCGGCGCGGAGTGACTTTAATTCCTCACTCTCTTTTACTGCGGTGTCGTCCTCAACTTTTACAAACCAGCGTTTGCCGTTGCGTACGCCGTCAAGTCTGCCCTTGCGGAGCTGTCCCGTAATGGCTTGTACGGTCTGTCCGGTAAGCTCGGAATACTCTTTTGTTGACATAAGGTGTACACCTATGTTTGCGGTGTACGGACCTTGCAATTCCTGTTGCTTTTTCTTCATAAATTCGCCGATTTCCATTGCTTCAAATGTGTTGTCGGTTCCCATTCTCTTTCACCTCCTTGCAGTAATGTTAATTTTTTGTTATAATCAACCTTGAAAGCGAGGTGATTATAATGTATGATATTGACCGAGATTGCAGAATGATATTAAAAACACTTGCAAAAAGGGACAATTTATCGTGTTGCGACATTGCGCTGTTATTATCTATAGATGAACTCAATGTTGCCGATAAACTATTTTACTTATTCTCAAACGATTTTATAGAAACAGATTCCAATATAAAACCGGGCGAACCCATTGGATTAAAAACCCCATTCTCTATATCCGTTAAAGGAAGAGCGTGCCTTGAATATATTTTCAAAGATAGTTGGCGCTTTAGGATTCCGGTAATCATTTCTATAATAGCAATCATAATTTCTATAATAAGTCTTAGACTTTCAATATAGCAACAAATTGTGCAATAAGCGCAATAAGCATTGCTATCGCGGAAAAATACAGGGGGAAATTCGGGTATTTCTCCCTAAAAGGCTTTTTTTCTCTCTCAGCAAGTTTAGCTTCTCTGCGGAGCATATATATTTCAATTTTCCGACAAATTAATTTGATTAATTCCATTTCATCTCACCTCACTTTTGTTTTGCTAAGTTCAGATTTTCTGAACTTAATGAGCAAAAAAATATGCCCCTATTTCATTGTCTGAAATATCAAGCAGATTGCATATAGATGATATTTCTCCTTGTTTGAATTTTGCTTTGTTATTAAGTTTTTGACTTAAAGTCGCCGCCTGCATTCCTATTTCCTTAGCAATTGTTTCTTGTGTATACTTTTTTTCTTTAATTCTTCCAAGCAATTTATCATAATTATATGGCATCATCTTTCCTCCCTTCGTTCAGATTTTCTAAACTTATTTTACCATACAAATTTCTGTTTGTCAAGTACAAAATTATATTTTTCTAAACTTTTTTTATTTTTTTCAAAAAAATATATTGATTTTTCTGAACTTGTATGTTAAAATATGTTTGTAGGCGGTGATTTTAATGAAAAAAGAAAGTTGTTCCACCCGATTAAAACGTGCGCTAAAAATAAACGGGATGAAACAGGCGGAACTATCTTCTATTACAAAAATTCCGAAAAGCGCAATTAGTCAATATGTTTCAGGCGCATTCGAGCCAAAACAAGATAGGGTTGAACTTATTGCAGAAGCTTTAAATGTTTCAGAAGCGTGGCTAATGGGGTTTGATGTGCCTATGGAAAGAGAATATAAGACCTTTGCCGATAACTTCCCTTCCCCAAATATAACCGAAGAATATACAACATTTCCGGTTATAGGCGATGTTGCCGCAGGTTACGACCATATAGCTATTGAATCCTGGAATGGCGATGTAGTTGATATTCCCGATTCATATTTGCTCGGCCATTCTAAGAGTGATTTCTTTGTTCTGCGTGTTGTCGGCGACAGTATGTATCCACTTTATCAAAACGGTGATAAGGTTCTTATATTAAAACAAGAAACATTAAACGAAAGCGGTGATGTCGGTGTCATTATATATGATAACGAAATCGCAACGCTTAAAAAAATCGAATATGCAAAGGGCGAGGATTGGCTGAGACTTGTGCCTATCAATCCTATTTATAAACCAGAATTAATCGAAGGTTCACAACTTGAATGCTGTCGCGTTATAGGTGTCCCGAGATTATTAATAAGAGAAATTGATTAAATTTTAAGGAGAGACTTATTATGAAAAACGACAAATCAAAAAAGAAGACATTAAATATTGTGCTTCTTTGTGTTTCTATAGTTATAATACTTGTGGGCGTTATGATATTAACGGTTCCCGGTCTTTCAAATAATCCGACAGAAGCATTAGTACCGATTATAATTTTCGGAATAGTAGGATTATACAATTTAATTCGAGTAATATTGGGCAGGAACAGCAACGCAAACATCAATCACGCTTATCCTGCATATCAGAATGCCGCTCCTATGAATGCACCGCGATTCAATTTTACAAGCGGTGTACAGAAGTATCTGCTTATTGATGAGCAAAATCAAGTATGGTGTGTTCCCGACGGACGAAATGGACAACTTATTAATCCACGCATACATTTATACAAGGACATCATTTCCTTTGAATTAGTAACAAAAGAAGAACAAATAACAAAAAGCAAAAAGGGAATAGGACGCGCGGTCGTCGGCAATGTACTGTTTGGACCTGTCGGCGCAATTGTTGGTTCGAACACAGGAAAAACAAAATCAACGACGCACACAGCAAAATCAAATCTCGGCATAAGAATAACCGTCAATGACATGTCTCATCCCACTGAATACATAAATTTATTATGGAGTTCGCCAGGAACCGATTCAAAAATAATGTCTTTACTGACTATAATGTATAATACCGCGCAGGAACAAAAAAACACTATACATCACCCGAGCCAACCGCAACATACCTCGCCTGAACAAGCTCCGCAATCAGAAATCAATCCGGATAACTACATAAGAGAAGGTAATATTATACGTCGAAAAGATGGTAAGAGTATTACTGATGCCGACTGTGCATATTTAAGGCAAGCAGGGATAGATGAAGCAATAAAAAGAGAGAAAGAATCTCCGAACCCTAAATTCCACAGGACCGAAGCTGAGTTTGAAGCTAAGCTTGAATTTGACGAAAAATACGGAGAAAGCTCGCGGGCACTCTGCGCAATGTTTTTGGAAACCGCAAAAAAAGCAAGAGAAACTGCTGACCCAAATGTAAAGCTACACCTATTAAACGAGTGCGTTAAACAATTTGAATATGCAAAACAATGGCACTATAATCATTCAGAAGGAGCAAAAATTGCTTTTCAAGATGATTGGGAACATTGTCACAATTCAAAAAATCCTTGTTTCTCTTATATTGACTCTATTAAATCACAAATTCAAAAGCTACAAAGCAAACTAAATTAAAAGTATGAATTTAAGTCTGCCGAAATAGCTGAGATGAAACTATTATAAAGCTACAAATTATTTCAAATAAAAATTCCCCTGCCGTTGGTAGCGACAGGGGAATGAATAAAGGTATGCTAAAAGCAAACCCAACGCAAGTTTATTTTAGCATATCT
>CADBUP010000115.1 GCA_902797885.1 uncultured Ruminococcus sp. | reverse complement strand
CGCTGCCGCCGCCGAGATTACGGCTCTTATGAATCCGCCGAGTAACCCATACATTCCCATGCCTATACCGGCAAGCGTAAACGCGAATCCCAAAAATCCCATTATCGCCGCCGTGAAAGTTATACTGTACACTATCGTCTGCCTTGTTTTTCTTTTCATCTCTGTACCTCCAATAAGTTTAATTTCTGTAACTTCTGCCGCCGTCTTTCCAAATCATCAACGTCAATGTGCCAAGCCTTAAATGCCATTTCAGTATTTACCGTGTAACTTCCAAAGGTAAGAATCTTTTTCTCTTGCCTTGCGGTTTCGGCTCTTGCATCATTCCTCAACTTTGTAATCGTTGACGGTGCTATATTGCCGAACAGCTCTTTGATTTCCGCCGTGCCAAGCTCGGGATTTTCGTAGTAAATCCTAAGTATTGTGTTAATGTCAGCTTTTAATCTTAACCGTGTTCCCATTCTCTTTCACCTCCTTGCAGTAATGTTAATTTTTTGTTATAATCAAGATAAATAAATTAAAGGAGTTTGTTTTATATGAAATTATCCATACGCAAGCAACACAAAGTATTGAATGCTTTAATTGATTTATCTCGCGAGTATCGAGACAACACCATTTATCGTCCCGAGAATTTTGAAAATAATTTTACGTTCGTCACAACAGGCGAGCTGATTGAATATCTCAAAATCCTTGAAAGTGAAAACCTAATTGATGTTTGTTATGGTGATTATCCCGATAATTTTAACATCAACACCCTGCATATAACGCCTACCGGTCTAAGCCATATACCAAATGTCAACTATTCCAATCAAAAGAAATGGATTGACCGTATAATCAGCTTTATCTTAGGTATTCTGTCGGGTTGGTTTATCACATATGTAATTCCAATGATTTATTCCGCCTTACAACAGTCGAAATAGCAATGTAACCGCTATTCCTATTACCAAACCTACTGCGTACCACATCATCTCACCTCGCTTTCTTGTAATTTAATTTACCATATGTTATAATCAACCTCGAAAGCGAGGTGAATTATTAATGGAAAAAATTTATGCCTGCCTTTTAGGCGAATGGGTATGTTTAAACGATGACCCAAATTGCAAAATAGGTAATAACGGAGCTTCCCCGTCCTCTTGGTGGAGAAATGGTGCACCGATATATGCTCCGACGGTTCGCCCCAAAGAAAATGATGAATCCTTTTACCTACAAAACTACGTCAATGTTTATTATAAGGGCGTAGAGTATAGGATTAATCCCATTTTCGTTCAGATAGTGACCGAATAGCGGCTTCTATCTCGTCAAGGTCGAGGGGCGTGGATAATAGTTCGTATTCGCGTTCCCCGAGCTTTCTTTTATACAGATGACTTACAATGTCACATAATGTATTCCAATCCGAATATCTTAATCCCGACAAAACTTTACCCGCTTTTAATAATCTTTCTTTTCTCTCGTCCATTTTCTCACCTCACTTTGTTTAGTGATTTTAAATCACTATTCGTTCAAAAAAATATAATCTCTCTCTTTCTTTGTAAGGCGTAAAACCTCCACACATTTTTGAATCTCGCTTGCTTTAAACTCTGTTTCGTTATTTACCTTTTTTCGCAATCCATTTGGTGTTAAGCCTATTTGCTCTGCCAATGCTTTAAACTTTATACCTAATTTGTCAACCGCTTCCATAAATGCCTTTGTGTTAGTCATTTTCTCACCTTCTTCCTTTTGTTGATTTTTAATCACATTGTCAGTATAGCACAATGTTGATTACTTGTCAACACTTTTTTGCAAAAAAATAAAAAAATGTTGACAATTCGGAACGTTTGTGTTATATTAAAACAAGTTGAGGTGATGTTGATGAGTTCGTTAGGTGATAATATTAAAAATCGTAGAATTGAATTAGGTCTATCCCAAGAGGAACTTGCTGATAAACTTGGATATAAATCTCGTTCTACTATCGCAAAGATTGAATCAGGTATTAATGATTTAACCCAGTCCAAGATTGCTGCCTTTGCAAAGGTTCTTAATACAACACGAAGCCAATTAATGGGCGATAGCGATAAGTGTGCTGTTGTTTCTCCTGCCGCTAATGGCTTATCCAGGTATGGTATTCATCCAATCGAAAAGAAAAAATTTCGTATGTTAGGCAGCATTGCTTGCGGTGAACCTATATATTGCAATGAAGATTACCAAACATTTATCGAAGCAAGCGCGGATATTAATGCAGACTTTTGTTTAACCGCAAAAGGCGACAGTATGATAAACGCGCGGATTTATGACGGAGATGTGGTATTTATTAAATCTACCCCTGAGGTATATAACGGCGAAATAGCCGCTGTCGTAGTCGATGACGAAGCAACCTTAAAGCGTGTATACTATTACAAGGAAGAAAATAAAGTTGTTTTAGTTGCCGAAAATCCCAAATATGCCCCTTTGGTATATGTAAATGAAGAGCTTAACCATATTAATATATTGGGTCGTGCTGTTGCTTTTATGAGTAATATAAAATAATTAAATTTTAAGGAGAGAGTTATTATGAGTATGGTTGAGTGTCCCGAATGCGGAAAGGAAGTTAGTGATAACGCTGTAATGTGTCCTAATTGCGGATACGGTGTAAAAGAACATTTCTTTAAAATAAAAAATGAAGAAATCAGAAAACAAAATGAAGAAAGGCATAAAAAACAACAAGAACAAACGATTAAAAAATTGAAAATAATAATTCCGATTTCCGTGCTATTGATTTGTGCTATAGCGGGAATAGTTATAAATAATCGTATTTTAGCCGGGCGAACAGTTTTTAAAACAGAAGATGAAATGATTTCTTACTTGTCTAAATGTGATAATTGGAAATATGATAACAAATATACTGATGAATACATAATTTTTTACAATACAGGATTTGCAGAAGTTCTAAGCGATTTTTGGACGTATGGTGAAATAGGCAAATATTATCCTAAACGCGGTAAATTCAGTATTGGTAGTAATAATTATTTCGTTTCAAACACAGGCGATGTAATTGAAATAGAAAAGGAAAGAGACAACAAATGGTATAAAACAAACGCTTTTCGACCTAAACTCGAATACGGTGGAAAAGCTCTTTCTGTTGAAGTTTCTGCACCGAAAATTGAGGAAAACGGACATCTTAAAACTACTATTAAAGTAAAAAACACAGGCAACAGAACATACAGCTATATTAAATTCGCAACCGAACTGACAGATTCCTTAAACCAAAAGTATAGACCCGAACACGAATATAACGTTGTTCATAATACGCGTTTATCCTCAGATGATACAAAATCGTATGAATTAAAGCCCGGTGAACAAGGCGAATGCGAAATAGACTTTTATATTCACGACAAAAATTTTGAATTTAATTCAGATGGGGATTTTACAGCTTCCTTAATAGAATATGACAGTATGGATGTTAATTAAATTTTATCATATAAGGAGAGAGTTACAATGAAATGTAAAAATTGCGGAAATGACGTACCTGACGAGGCTATATTCTGCCCCGATTGCGGTTCAAAGGATTTGGATTATGCAGAAACGGCACCCGTTATACAGGAAAATCCATCACCCGGTAAAGAATTATTAGTAAGTTTGTTTGAAAAATTTTCAAAGTTAAGCTATCGCCCACAGGCAATTATAGCGTTGGTGTTAGCTATCGCATTTTTCTTTTTGGGATTTGGCTTTCACTCTGCGATAGGTATAAAAAAATCAGATTATGATGATGTTGTTAATAAAAACTCAGAGTTGACATCAAATATTAACACTTTAACTGAAGAAAAGGCAAAGCAAGAGGATGAATTTAATGCATATAAAGCAAAAATGCAACCTTATGAGGAAATACAATTAACTGACGCGAAAAACAAGGCTGATGCCGAAAAACTCAGAATAGAACAAGAAAACCAGGCTAAAGCCGAAAAAGAAGCGGCAGAGAAAAAGGCTGCGGAAGAAAAGGCGGCTGAAGAAGCAAGGCAAAAAGCCGCTGAAGCTGCCAAAGGATACGAAACAGGAATTACATATAATCAACTTGCCCGTACGCCAAATGATTATATAGGCAAAAAGGTTAAATTTAAGGGAAAAGTTGTTCAGGTGTTAGAAGGCACAACAGAAACCCAAATAAGGTTGGCGGTAAACGGTGATTATGATTCAATTCTATATTGTTCCGTACCTAAGGCTAAAACTGCAAACACCCGAATACTTGAAAACGACTACATAACCGTAATGGGTATATCTATGGGTCTTTTAAGTTATAAATCTACAATGGGCGGAACAATTACTATCCCAAGTGTAAACGTTGACGATTGGGGTCAAAACTAACTTTGCAGATTAGATGAAACTATTATAAAGCTACAAATTAATTCAAATAAAAAAATTCCCCTGCCGTTGGTAGCGACAGGGGAATGAATAAAGGTATGCTAAAAGCAAACCCAACGCAAGTTTATTTTAGCATATCT
>CADBUP010000114.1 GCA_902797885.1 uncultured Ruminococcus sp. | reverse complement strand
GTGGATGTACAGGCAGTATCAGATGCTCTGCAAAATGAGCCGGGTGTTGTCTTTTCCACGAATTATCAATATATGTGTTCTCAGGCAGGACAGGATATTATAAAAAATGCAATCAAAGAACATAACCTGACGGGCGTTGTTGTATGTTCATGTTCGCCGCGTATGCACGAGGCCACCTTCAGAAAAACAGCAAAGTCAGCGGGAATCAACCCATATATGGTTGAAATCGCAAACATCCGTGAGCAATGTTCTTGGGTTCACAAAGAGATGCCGATAGGTACCGAGAAGGCTATCATCCTCGGTAAGGCGGCAATAGCAAAGGTTAACTTAAATACGCCGCTGACACCGGGCGAAAGTCCCGTTACAAAGCGTGCGCTGGTTATCGGCGGCGGTATCGCCGGAATCCAGACCGCTCTTGATATTGCGGACGCCGGTTTCCCGGTTGATATAGTTGAGACAAAGCCGACCATCGGCGGAAAAATGGCTCAGCTCGATAAGACATTCCCGACGCTTGACTGTGCAGCCTGTATTTTAACACCTAAGATGGTGGAGGTTGCTCAGAACGAAAATATCAGAATCTTCTCGTATTCAGAGGTAACAGAGGTCGGCGGCTTTGTCGGCAACTTTGAGGTTACAATTAAAAAGCGTGCAAGATTCGTCAAGGAGGACATATGTACCGGCTGTGGAGCTTGTACCGAAAAATGTCCTATGAAAAAGGTGCCGAACGAGTTTAACTTAGGTATGAACAACAGAAGTGCAATATATATTCCTTTTGCACAGGCTGTACCTAAGGTTGCTACAATCGACCCGAATTATTGCTTAAAGCTTAAAACCGGAAAGTGCGGATTGTGCTCAAAGGTATGTACGGCCGGCGCTATCGACTATGAGGCAAAGGACGAATTCATTAAGGAAAGATACGGCGCAATCGTTGCCGCAACCGGTTATAATCCCATTTCGATGGATAAGTTTGACGAGTTTGCTTACTCTCAGTCAAAGGATGTTATCACATCGCTTGAATTCGAGAGACTCACTAACGCGGCAGGCCCCACGGCAGGTCAGCTGCTTCGTCCGTCGGACGGTGTTCATCCTCATACAATCGTATTCGTACAGTGCGTAGGTTCAAGATGCGAGGCGTGTGCACAGAAGGGTAAGGAGTATTGCTCAAAAATTTGTTGTATGTACACCGCAAAGCACGCAATGCTGACGCGTGATAAGTACCCTGACACGGATGTTTATGTATTCTACATAGATGTTCGTACTCCGGGTAAGAACTTTGACGAATTCTATCGCCGTGCGGTAGAAGAGTATGGTGTTCATTATATTAAAGGTATGGTAGGTAAGGTTTCGCCCGAGGGCAATAAACTTAAGGTTCAGGCATCTGACCTGCTTGCGAACAAACAGCTTCACATTGACGCTGATTTGGTCGTTTTGGCTGCTGCAATCGAACCCGATAAGTCGGCGCGTCCTCTTGCGACAATGCTTACCGCAAGTATGGATACAAACGACTTCTTTACCGAGGCTCATCCTAAGCTTCGTCCGGTAGAGAGCCCGACGGCGGGCGTATTCCTTTCTGGTACCTGTCAGGGACCTAAGGATATTCCTGAGACAGTTTCTCAGGCGGGGGCGGCTGCGTCAAAGGTAATCGGACTTTTGTGCAAGGATAAGCTCACGGGTAACCCGTGTGTCGCTCACTCGGATGAGATGATGTGTAACGGCTGTTCGACCTGTGAGAAGGTTTGCCCATACGGCGCAATCACTTATGTAGACAAAGAATTCAGAATGCCCGACAGAACTACGAGAGTTCGCCGCGTTGCTTCGGTAAACGAAGCAGTATGTCAGGGCTGCGGTGCTTGTACCGTTGCTTGTATGTCCGGCGCTATGGACCTCAAGGGCTTTATGAATAAACAAATTATAGCGGAGGTGGACGCAATATGCAAGTAAATGAGTATAAGCCGCTTATCGTTGCTTTCTGCTGTAACTGGTGTTCGTATGCCGGTGCGGATTTGGCGGGCAATAACAGACTGAACTATCCGGCAGATGTAAAAATTATTCGTGTTCCCTGCTCCTGCAGAGTAAATCCGATGTTCATTCTTCGTGCTTTTCAGCGCGGAGCAGACGGCGTAATCCTGTGCGGCTGTCACCCCGGTGACTGTCACTATACATCGGGAAACTATTACACAAGACGCCGTATGTCGCTGCTTTTCTCTATGCTCGACTACCTCGGTATCGAGAGAGAACGTACCCGTGTTGAATGGGTTAGTGCGGCTGAGGGCGCTAAGTTCGCCGCAACTATGAATGATTTTGTCGAGAAGGTTACCGCTCTCGGCGAAAACAAGAGATTGGAGGATTTGCGATGCAAGAAATAAAACGCGAGATTCTCATAAATAAGGCCAAAGACCTTTTGGCGGACGGTACGGTTGACCGTGTGCTTGGCTGGAAGGCCGGAGAATTTGACTATGATGTTACGCCCGCGGTTTTTAATTCCGCTGACGAAATCGAAGGCGATTTCGTATGGAACGGATTCTGCGGCGCAAACTTTTCAAAATATCTTGTAAAAGAAACTTTAAAGGGCGACGGTAAGGTCTTGGTATTCTTAAAGCCGTGTGATACATACAGCTTTAACCAGCTTTTGACCGAGCATCGCTTTGACCGTGAAAAGGTTTACGCTGTCGGCGTTCCCTGTAACGGTATGGTTGATGTAAATAAAATTAAAGAAGAAACCGATTCGGTTGTTTCAATCGATTTTGACGGTGGCAATACTGTTGTTCACACTCTTTATGACGGAGATTTATCGCTCCCGACCGAAAAGCTTCTCTCTGAGAGATGCGTAAATTGTAAGTCTAAAAAGCACGTTGCGTATGACGAGCTTTTGGGTGAGGACGGCGAGGTATGTGATTCCGGAAGATTCGATGAGGTTGCACGTCTTGAGAAAATGACTCCGGACGAGCGCTTTGAATTCTGGCAGAACGAGCTTTCACGCTGTATCCGTTGTAATGCCTGCCGCGATGTATGTCCGGCGTGCACCTGTGAGAAGTGTGTGTTTGATAACCCCGAATCACCGGTTGAAAATAAGGCTCCGGCAAACTCGTTTGAAGAAAAGATGTTCCACATTATCCGTGCATTCCACGTTGTGGGCCGCTGTACCGACTGTGGTGAATGTTCAAGAGTTTGTCCTCAGCACATTCCGCTTCACCTGCTCAACCGTAAGTTCATAAAGGATATTGACGAGCTTTACGGAGAATATCAGGCGGGTTCGGTTTTAGGTAACCGCGCTCCTATCGTTGACTATAAATTAGATGACGCAGAGCCGAGCGAAGCAGTAGAGAGAGGTGACGAAAATGCGTAAAATTTCACTTGATAAGCTTAATCAGCTTTTTTCAAAGATAGCAGAGACTCAGACTCTCTATATGCCCGTTGATACAAAGACCGGCGCAAGGTATGAGAAGTGGGAGGAGGGCAAGGAGCTTTCCGACGCTTTGAATACGGTCAGAAGCGCAAAGGATTTCTTCTTCCCTCAGACCGAAAATCTTATGGACTTTAAGATGGAGGGCAAGAATATAGAAATAATCGACACAAGAAACGAGGCGGAGGATTTTGTTATATTCGGCGTTCGTGCCTGTGATGTAAAAAGCTTTGAAATACTCGACAGAGTGTTTCTCGCCGACCCGGCTGACAGCTATTATGAAAACCGCCGCAATCACGGAACTATCGTTTCAATGGCTTGTACTAGACCTGTTGAGACCTGCTTCTGTCAGACGTTTGATATAGACGCGGCAAGCCCCGAGGGTGATGTTGTTTGTCATAAGACCGATGACGCTCTTTATCTTGAGGCAAAGAGCGATAAGGGCGAGGCTCTCTTAAACAGTTTAAATGATGTTACCGAAGATACTGATGGAAGCGCTGTCGATGAACAGGTTAAGACCGTTCACGAGCGTATGAGTAGGCTTCCGCTTGCTTCGCTTTCGGCAGATGCCTTCGGTGCGGATAAGACAAAGGAGTTCTTTGACAGACCCGAGTGGGCAGAGCTTTCTCAGTCATGTCTCGGCTGTGGAACCTGTACGTTTGTTTGTCCTACCTGTCAGTGCTATGATATTAAGGACTTTAATACCGGTCATGGCGTTAAGCGTTTCCGCTGTTGGGATTCTTGTATGTATTCAAACTTTACAAAGATGTCAGCGGGTCAGCCGAGACTTACTCAGGTTGAACGCTTCCGTCAGAGATTTATGCATAAGCTGGTATATTATCCGACCAATAATGACGGCCTGTTCTCATGTGTCGGCTGTGGCAGATGTCTGTCAAAATGCCCGATTCAGATGAACATTGTTAAGGTTATGAAGAAGCTTGGAGGTAAGAGCAATGATTGATATTAAAGAACCTCTTATACCCGTTGTCGGAGTTGTTACCGATATCCGTATTGATACACCCGATGTTAAGACATTCCGCGTGGTTACACCGGACGGAAAAAAGGCGTTTGAACATATGCCGGGTCAGTGCGCTATGCTTTCAATCCCCGGCGTCGGTGAAGCTATGTTCTCTATTACATCATCACCGACAAACACCGAATTTATGGAATTCTCAATTAAAAAGTGCGGCTGTGTTACCCAGTGGCTCCATTCGATGGAGGTAGGTCAGCAGATTACTATTCGCGGGCCGTACGGACACCCCTTCCCGGTTGATACCGAGTTTGCGGGTCACGATATGCTCTTTATCGCCGGCGGTATCGGACTTGCTCCGCTGCGTTCGGTTATAAACTACTGCCGTCACTACCGCGACCGCTATGGAAAGATTGATATTGTCTATGGTTCGCGCAGTATGCAGGATTTGGTTGACTATAAGGAAATTATCGACGAGTGGTCGAAGGATGCCGGCGTTAATGTTCATCTGACAATCGATAGAGAACAGCCCGAGTGGGACGGCCATGTCGGATTCGTTCCGAACTATGTTAAAGAACTCGGCTTTTCGACCGATAAAATCGCAATCCTCTGCGGACCTCCTATAATGATTAAGTTTACGCTTGCGGGTCTTTTAGAGCTTGGCTTTGATAAGACTCAGGTGTATACCACGATGGAGCTTCGTATGAAGTGCGGTATCGGTAAGTGCGGAAGATGTAATATCGGCTCTAAGTATGTCTGCAAGGACGGCCCTGTTTTCCGCTTTGATGAAATTGATGAACTTCCCGACGAATATTAAAATAATGCGGCTGCGGACAAGAGCCGCAGCCGGGAAATGAGATTAACGCTTGAAAGGAGCAATTATTATGGATAATATGGTAAATGTTTACCTCTTCGGCAAGCAGTACAGTGTTCCTGATAATCTGACAATTATGCGTGCGATGGAATACGCGGGTTATCAGCTTGTTCGCGGCTGCGGCTGCCGTAACGGTTTTTGCGGTGCCTGTGCGACGATTTACCGCATTAAGGGCGACAAGGAATTAAAGACCTGTTTGGCTTGTCAGACAAAGGTAGAAAATAATATGTATGTGGCAACACTCCCGTTCTTCCCTCTCGTTAAAGAGGTGTACAACATCGAAGAGATAAAGCCGACCGAACAGATTATGATGCAGCTTTATCCTGAGATTTATGCCTGTGTGGGATGTAACGCCTGCACAAAGAGCTGTACTCAGAGCCTTAATGTTATGCAGTACATAGCTTATGCTCAGCGCGGTGAATTTGAAAAGTGCGCCGAGGAATCTTTTGACTGTGTAATGTGTGGAGTATGTTCTTCGAGATGCCCGGCCGGAATTTCACATCCTCAGGTTGCTATGCTTGCGCGCAGACTTAACGGAAAGTACCTCGCGCCTAAGACTAAGCACCTTGAAAACCGTGTAAAGGAAATCAAAGACGGCACATTCAATGATTTGATTGAAGCGCTTATGGGTAAACCTGTTGAAGAACTTCAGGAGCTTTACAACAACAGAGAGATAGAAAAGTAAGGAGGAAAAACATATGTATTCATCTGAATTTCAGGAATCATTAAAGGCGGTTGAAGCTGCACGTGAGGCGAATATTGCATATGAGCCCGTCCGTATGACTGCAAAGGAAAAGGACGACCTTCTTGCGGCATATCATCCCGACTATAAAAAAGAAGAATTTTCGGAACTGAAAATCGGCCCCAACAAGGGCGAATTTGTTCCTCATGAGCTGTGTGAGCTTCTTGAAGCACACAGCAGAATTTCAGCAGAGGATGTTGACCTCTCTGACGTTAAATATGATGTGGACGTTCTTATCATCGGCGGCGGCGGTGCAGGTTCATCGGCGGCTATAGAGGCCGACAATGCCGGCGCAAAGGCTATGATAGTTACAAAACTCAGAATCGGTGACGCAAACACCATGATGGCTGAGGGCGGTATTCAGGCTGCTGATAAGGAGAACGATTCACCTGCCATCCACTTCCTTGACGCATTCGGCGGCGGCCACTTTGCCGCGAAGAGAGAGCTTCTCGCAAAGCTGGTTTGTGACGCACCTGAGGCAATTCAGTGGCTTAACAACCTCGGAGTTGAATTCGATAAGGCGCCCGACGGTACTATGATTACAACTCACGGCGGCGGTACCTCGCGTAAGAGAATGCACGCGGCTAAGGATTATTCCGGCGCTGAAATAATGAGAACCCTTCGTGACGAGGTTATAAACCGTGGTATTCCGATAGTTGACTTCACCTCCGCAATAGAACTTATCCTTGATAAGGACGGAAAAGCGGCCGGTGCAGTTCTTATGAATATGGAAACAAAGGAGCTTATGGTTGCAAGAGCCAAGACTGTTATTATAGCAACAGGCGGTGCAGGACGTATGCACTATCAGGGCTTCCCGACCTCTAACCATTACGGTGCAACAGCCGACGGTCTTGTTCTCGGCTACAGAGTTGGTGCAAAGCTTCTCTATGCCGATACACTTCAGTATCACCCGACCGGTGCTGCTTTCCCGCAGCAGATTTTCGGTGCGCTTGTTACCGAGAAGGTTCGTTCGCTCGGTGCAAAGCTTATTAACCGTGACGGAAAGGTATTTATGCATCCGCTTGAAACACGTGACGTTGCTGCGGCTTCGATTATCCGTGAGTGCTCTGACAGAGATGAGGGCGTAGATACAGGAAGCGGTAAGGCGGTATGGCTTGATACACCTATGATTGAGGCAATCGGCGGTGAGGGAACAATCGAAAAGCGTATTCCGGCTATGATGCGTATGTTTATGAGCTATGGAATCGATATTCGAAAGGAACCGATTTTGGTATACCCGACGCTTCATTATCAGAACGGCGGCCTTGACATCAACGTAAACGGTATGACAACAAACGTTGAAAATCTGTTTGTTGCCGGTGAGGCTGTCGGCGGAATCCACGGCAGAAACCGTCTTATGGGTAACTCACTTCTCGATGTTATCGTATTCGGAAGAAATGCCGGAGTTCATGCGGCGGAGACTTCAAAGAACGTTACTGTTTCTGAGCTTACACTTGACCACATAGCTAAATTTGACGCAGAGAGAGAAGCGGCAGGAATCAAAACGGACGCTGTTTCGCCAAAACTCCTTCCTAACTATACAAGAAGAAAAAGTGAAATTTAAATTAAAACAGAAATAAAGAAACACAGGCGAAGGCCACCATCGGACAGGGCAATGCTGCTCTGTCCGGTGGTGGCTAATGCTGACATAGTGCAGTATTAGCCTTAGAATTTAGAAAGAGGTTTAAACCAATGCATTTATTTAATGAAGTTATATCCATATCAGGTGTGTCATACTTGATTTTTTCAATTATGACAATAGTTGCACTCGGTTATCTGCTCGGCCGTATTACCGTGAAGGGCGTGTCTCTCGGAACGGCCGGGGTTTTCGTTGTGTCGCTTCTCTACGGTGCGTTTTTCTATAATAATCTCACAGATGCAATGAAAAATGCGGAAATTGCACAGCACGGACTTAAAATAGTTGAAAACTTAGGCCTTGTATTCTTTGTTACATCGGTCGGATTTATCGCCGGACCTAAGTTTTTTAAGAATCTGAAAAATAATTTTAAGTCATATATATTACTTGGATTTGTAATAATCCTTGCCGGCGGTCTTACCTGCGTTGCTTGCTATCTTATCGGAAGACCGTTTGAAGCCGACAGCAACAGATTTTTGGCAATGATAGACGGACTGCTTTCCGGTTCGCTCACAACCACACCGGGATTCTCGGCGGCAAAGGAAACAGTTAAGAATTTCTATGCGGCAACGCCCGAGCTTGCAAGCGAATACGAGGACGCGGTTACCGTCGGTCACGGAATAGCGTATCTGTTCGGCGTTATAGGAGTTGTTCTTTTTGTTCAGATTATGCCAAAAATTGTGCACGCGGATATGGATGAAGAACGCAGGAAGCTTGCAAGCGTTGACACCGGTACGGCGAGAGTCATTACCGGAAAATTGATTAATATTGACGATATGGGACTCGGCGCTTTTGGTCTTGCGGCACTTATCGGAATTTTAATAGGAAACATAAAGATTCCGCTGACGGCACAAGGTCTTTCGGGAACTTGTTTCTCGCTTACAACCACCGGCGGTGCGCTTATAACATCGCTTTTGTTCGGACATTTTTCGCACATCGGAAGAGTTAATATCATGCCTGAGAAAAAGACCCTTGAGGTTTTAAGAGAGTTAGGACTTATGATATTCCTCATTGGTGCAGGTGTTGCCGGAGGCGCAAGCTTTGTAAAATACTTCAGACCGATTTACTTCCTGTATGGAGCATTAATGACGCTTGTTCCTATGCTTGTTGGATATATTATAGCGACAAAGGTGCTGAAGCTGAGCCTTTTAAATTCTCTTGGCTCTATTACGGGCGGAATGACAAGTACACCGGCTCTCGGAACGCTTATCCATGTGGCAAAGACAGAGGACGTTGCGGCGGCCTATGCGGCAACTTATCCGATTGCGCTTCTTGCGGTTGTATTGGTTTCACAGTTTTTGATTGTAATATTTGGTTAAAGAAGTTTTACTACTTATTTTAAAAAGGTGGTTTAGATGAAGCAAATCGAAGTATCACGAGCGACAATGGGGCGTATACCCACATATTTGAAATACCTCAAAAGCGCAAGTCATATAAGCGAAAATATTTCGGCTACCGCTCTTGCTAAACAGCTCGGCCTCGGTGAGGTTCAGGTAAGAAAGGATTTAAGCTCGGTCAGCGGGGCGGGCAGACCTAAGACGGGTTATAATATAAAAGAGCTTATCGACACTCTTGAAAAATTTCTCTATACCGACAAGAACAATAATGTTGTTCTTGTCGGCGCAGGTAAGCTCGGCCGTGCACTTCTTGATTACAGGGGCTTTGAGGATTATGGGCTTAAAATTTCGGCGGCCTTTGACATAAGGTGCAAGGATACCGATATGAGTAAGCTCGGTAAGCCAATAATGCCGATGGAAAGCCTTGATGAATTTTGCAGAGAGAACAACGTCCGTATCGGAATCATCACTGTTCCCGCGGAACACGCACAGGAGGTCTGTGACAGGCTCATCAGTGACGGAATCCGTGCAATCTGGTGCTTTGCGCCGTGTTCGCTTAATGTTCCCGACGAGGTGACTGTTCAGTATGAGAACATGGCCTTGTCGCTTGCATACTTAAACAAAAAAATTGATTTTCAACAGAAGGACGATATAGAATAAAGGTTCTGAAAATTTTATAAACGCGTTAAAGTAAGTTATTTTTAGATTTAGGGAGGCATAACTGTTGTGAGAAAGTTTGATACAAAGGTACAGTATTTGAAGTATAAAGTTTTGCGTGAGGTTGCAAGACAGGCTTGGCATGATACTCTTCATGATAATTTACTTGATATTCCACAGATAATAATTCCGGGAAATACGCCGACGATGCGTTGCTGTGTATATAAAGAACGCGCGATAATAAATGAGTATGTTAAGATGGCTATGGGCGGACACAAGGATAACCCGAACGTAATTGAGGTTCTTGAAATCGCCTGTGATGAGTGTCCTATGGGCGGATATGAGGTTACTAATGCCTGCCGCGGCTGTATGGCGAACAGGTGCGAGGATGTCTGCAAGCGCGGAGCTATTACCTTTGACCGCAATCACGAGGCGCATATCGACAAGTCAAAATGTGTTGACTGCGGCGCTTGCGCAAAGGTTTGCCCTTATTCCGCTATAGTTGACAGAAAGCGTCCGTGCCTTCAGGCTTGCCGAATCAAGGCAATCTCTGTCAATGAGAATAAGTCGGCGTCAATAAGCAATGATAAGTGTATAAGCTGTGGCGCATGTGTATATCAGTGTCCGTTCGGTGCAATTATGGATAAATCGTTCATTTTAAAATGTATCGATATAATAAAAAAGAGCGAGAATAACACGAAGTATAAGGTTTATGCCGTTGTTGCTCCGTCAATTTCAAGCCAGTTTACATACGCGAAGCTCGGTCAGGTTATTTCGGGACTTAAAGAGCTTGGTTTTTCGACTATAATGGAGGCGGCGCTCGGCGCGGATATGGTTGCGTATGCTGAGTCTGAGGAACTCGCCGAAAAGGGATTTCTGACAAGCTCGTGCTGCCCTGCTTTTGTATCGTGTATAGAAAAGATGTTCCCGGAGATGAGCCAATATATTTCGCATAATCTTTCGCCTATGGCCACTATTTCAAAATATATAAAAGAAAAGGTTGATAAGAACGCAAAGATAGTCTTTGTAGGTCCGTGCACCGCGAAGAAGATGGAGGTTCAGAAAGAGGATGTCCGCGATTATGTTGACGCGGCGATAACTTTTGAGGAACTTCAGGCATTGTTCGACAGCAGGGATATAGATATAACAACCCTTGAAGAACGCTCGCTTGATAACGCATCGTACTTCGGAAGAATCTTCGCACGCTGTGGCGGACTTGCTGACGCGGTCCAGCAGGCTCTTAAAGAACACGGCCGCGATGACTTTGAGCTTAAGGCATATTCTTGCGACGGAATAGATGAATGCCGCGTTGCTCTGCTTAAAAAG
>CADBUP010000113.1 GCA_902797885.1 uncultured Ruminococcus sp. | reverse complement strand
TGAAAAATCAGCAGAAGACAGAGCTGCGAATACGGCGGAGCAGGAGGTCCTTGATGGCCTTCAAGGACATAAACAGAGGTTCATAGCCGCGATGGATGACGATATTAACACGGCTGATGCAATTTCGGCTATATTTGAAATGGTTGCCGATGTCAATAAGATAATAACTCAAAATCCGTCTGCAGAGGTATGCAGGAAGTGTGCGGCGGCGATACGCGAACTTGGTGATGTCCTCGGACTTCTCGGAAAGAAGGAAGAAGGCGCAGACGGCGATATTCAAAAGATAGCGGCTGAGCGTGCTGAGGCTCGTGCAGCTAAGGATTGGGTTAAGTCAGATGAACTTCGGGATAAACTTAAAGAGATGGGATATATTGTTAAAGACACGCCTCGAGGACAGCAGCTTATTAAGGCGTAAGCGGGTGCTTTTATGACTAATATCGAAAATATCGAAAGAACTGTTGCCGCGGCTAGCAGCGGCGGCAACGAGCCTAATATATATTCGGCTTTGACCCTTGCTTATCTCGGAGATTGTGTTTATGAGCTATATGTAAGAAGTCACCTTACGGCTGACGGAAATCATAAGGTCAATGATCTTCATAAGATGGCGACAAAATTTGTATGTGCCTCAGCACAGGCTGAATTTTATCACAGGATTGAGGGCATACTGACAGAGAAAGAGATTTCTGCGTTTAAACGCGGCAGAAATGCAAAATCTCATCCGCCGAAAAATGCTGATGTTATTGACTATAAAATTGCCACAGGAGTGGAAACTTTAATCGGTTACCTTTATATAAAGGGTGACACAAAGCGAATTTCGGAACTGATAACACACTTGTTTTGATAATTTTTTGTACATATGACTTAAACTATACAGGAGACGATTATGTACAGAATAAAGAATCAGTTTTATTTATCGCTTATACAAATATCGGTCGGTGCGACTTTTATGGGGTTCGCGTTATCGGTTTTTCTTGTTCCGTTTAAGATTGCACCCGGAGGGGTCAGCGGACTGGCGGCGGTAGTGCATTATATCACCGGAATACGGGTTTCCCTGCTTATCGCGGTGATAAACATTCCTATTTTTGCCGCGGCGCTTATCTATTTTGATAAAAAATTTCTTTTGCGCTCGTTTTACGGAATGTTTGTATTATCAACGGCAACAGAGCTTATGTCTAGAATTCGTATTCCGATTTCTGACACACTTTTGGCTTGTGTCTTCGGCGGAGCAATTATGGGAGTCGGAGTAGCGGTTGTTTTAATCGGCGGCGGCACTACCGGCGGAACCGATGTAGCGGTAATGATTATCAGAAAGTTTAACCCGAACCTATCGGTGGGAACGCTGTTTGCGGCGATAGACGGAGTGATAATACTCCTTGCCGGAATACTTCTTGAAAGCTGGGAAACGGTTATGTATTCGGCGGCGTCGCTGTTTATAAGCAGTTATGTGACAGATACTGTGTTAGAAGGACTTAAATTTGCGAGACTGGTATTTATCATTTCGCCCAAAACGAGTGAAATAACCGAGAGAATATATAAAGAAATGAAGCGCGGAGTTACTGCGCTCGAATCACATTCGATGTATTCGGGAAGAAAAGGAAGAATGCTTCTTTGTGTAATCCGAAAAAGAGAACTTCCTCGGCTCAAGCTTATTATTAATTCGGTTGACCCGGATTCATTTGTAATAGTGACAGATGCAAAAGAAATAATGGGGAAAGGTTTTGAAACTAAGAATATATAGATTCTGATTGTATTTGATAAATCATTGATTTTCTTAACGTATGAGTGAATTTTCAGTATTTACAAGCAAGATTTAAAAGAATATAATTAAGACAGAAATATAATAGGAGGTACATTCAAAGATGAATGCAGAAAAGGTTAAAGAGCTTAAGCTGCATGCCGCAAACGTCAGAAAAATGGCAATAGAGGCGGTATACAGCGCAAATTCAGGGCATCCGGGCGGCTCGCTTTCCGCGGCGGATATAATTACATATCTGTATATGGAAGGGATGAATATTGACCCAAAGGACTCGAAAAATCCGGAACGTGACAGATTCGTGCTGTCAAAGGGACATTGCTCACCTGCGCTGTACGGTGCGCTGGCGGAACGCGGATTTATCCCGAAGGAGGATATAAAGACCTTTAGGCATACAGACAGCTATTTACAGGGGCACCCGGATATGAAGGGTGTGAAAGGCGTTGACATGTCGACGGGCTCGCTCGGTCAGGGAATAAGCGCGGCTTGCGGAATGGCTGAGTGTGCGAAACTTGATAATAAAGATTACCGCGTATATGTCGTTATGGGCGACGGTGAATCAGAGGAAGGCCAGGTGTGGGAGGCGGCTATGTTTGCGGCTCACTATAAGCTGGACAACCTTACTGTATTTTTAGACTTCAACGGCCTTCAGATTGACGGCGATGTCAGAGATGTTATGAATCCAATGCCTCTCGATAAAAAATTTGAAGCGTTTAACTGGAATGTGCTTCGCATAGATGCACATAATTTTGAAGAAATAGAAGCCGCCGTAAATGAGGCTAAAGCCACAAAGGAAAAGCCTACCTTGATTCTTGCAAACAGTGTAAAGGGTAAGGGCGTTTCGTTTATGGAGAACAAGGCGGAATGGCATGGCGCTGCTCCTAAAAAGGAACAGTACGAACAGGCGATGGAAGAACTTGATGCGTATATTAAGAAAGTCGGAGGTGAGGCATAATGATGTACCCGATAGGCGAAAAGGTAGCAACGCGAGAGGCTTACGGAAAGGCTCTTGCGGAATTCGGCGACGATGAAAGAATAGTTGTTCTTGACGCTGACCTTTCAAAATCAACTAAAACAGAGAGCTTTAAAAAAGCGTATCCCGAAAGATTTATCAACTGTGGAATAGCGGAGGGCAATATGATGTCGGTTGCCGCCGGAATGGCGACCTGCGGGAAAATAGTTTTTGCAAGCTCGTTTGCAATGTTTGCGGCAGGAAGGGCGTTTGAACAGATAAGAAATTCAATCGGATATCCGCATCTTAATGTTAAAATCGGTGCAACGCATGCCGGTATTTCTGTCGGCGAGGACGGCGCAACGCATCAGTGCCTTGAGGATATAGGTCTTATGCGTACAATCCCGGGGATGGTTATTATTAATCCTGCTGATGCTGTAGAGGCGAGGCTTGCGGTTAAGGCGGCTATCGATTATGACGGACCCGTATATTTAAGATTCGGAAGACTGGCTGTTCCGACGGTGTTCGATGAGGGTTATAAATTTGAAATCGGTAAGGGTGTAGAACTCGAAAACGGCGAGGATGTTACCTTGATTGCGACCGGGCTGATGGTTCCCGAGGCGCTTGAGGCGAGAAGGCTTCTTTTGGAGCAGGGAATCGCGGCAAGAGTGGTAAATATGGCCACAATTAAACCGATTGACAAGGATATTATTGTGAAGGCCGCGAAAGAAACCGGTGCAATAGTTACCGCGGAAGAACACAATATAAATGGCGGACTCGGTTCGGCGGTTGCAGAAGTTTTGGGCGAGAACGCGCCCGTCCCGATGAAGAGAGTCGGAACAAAAGATGTTTTCGGCAGAAGCGGAAAGCCGGCTGAGCTTCTTCCTATGTATGGTCTTGACGCAAAAACAATAGCTGAAGCGGCAAAAGAAGTAATAAAAAGAAAATAAAGATGAATACAATTAAAATAAAGGGGCTTTAAGCGGCTCCTTTATTTTAATTTGGCCGGCACGGGCTGTGAAATGGAGAACATTATAATATGAATGCTGATATTTTGGATTATTTGTTGTGGCGCGGAGATATACCGCTGAATGATAAGATGTTTAACGAGGTTGACGGCGCAATCCTTGCAAGGCTCTCATACTTACCGTTTGAACGTATTGTATTAAACCCGTCAGAGCCTGTCAGGCTTGCTTATGCCGTTGCGGAGATGCTTGCCCTTCCGGACATCGAAGGCATTGTTCTTCAAAAGGAAGACGTTGATTTCATGAGAGAAATTTCAAAGAGTGAACGGTTTTGTAACTCATACATATTTGAGTTTTCGGCAAGGTCGGATTTTAAAACTCAGACACAGTTTTCGGCGGTATCCGTTGAGCTTGAAAACGGTGATATATGCGTTTCTTTCCGCGGAACCGACAGCACGGTTACAGGTTGGAGAGAGGACTTTAACATGGGTTTTGTAAGTCCTGTTCCTGCGCAGACTTCGGCGGTTGAATATCTTGAAAAAATTGCTGCTGACAGAGTTGGAGATTTAATAATAGTCGGACACTCAAAAGGAGGAAACCTTGCGGTGTACGCGTCGGCGTTTTGCGGAGAAGAAATACAGAAACGAATCAAATGGGTGTATAATTTTGATGGACCCGGATTTGTTGACAGCGTACTTGAATATGATGGGTATAAGGCGATAAGCGAGAAGGTCAGTACGTATGTTCCGCAATTTTCTGTTGTGGGGATGCTTCTCGGACATAAAGAGAAATATACTATTGTCCATAGTGAGAGAGTAGGAATTATGCAACATGATATTTACTCTTGGAATGTTCGCCGCGACGGCTTTGTGTATCTTGAAACGGTAAATGACGGGAGTAAGTTTCTCGATTATACATTAAAGAATTGGCTTGCTGATATGAATTATGAACAGCGTGAAAAGTTTGTGGATGCAATATTTGCAGCAATCAGCGAGAGTGGTTCGGACACGCTTAAGGACTTGAATGTTAATCGCCTTTCGAATATAAAATCTGCATTTAAATCCGTTAAAAATCTTGACGATACAACGATTATGGCGGTGACAAGAGCCTTAATTCTTCTTGTAAAGAGCGCCGGCAGCGGTCTAAACCAAATTATACAAGATAAGCAACACATCGAACCTTAAAAAATTTGTATGAATTCTTGCAAAATTCAAAAAGGTGTGATATAATATAAATGCAATGAGTAGTTGAAACGACGTAAATCCGGTTGTTTATGCTGCTCATTTTTGCTATAAACAGAATCAGTTTTATTAAAATCAGCGCAATGCTGTAGAAAAGAGGAGGTTTTTACATAATGGGCTATAAAATTATAACAATAAGCAGACAGTTCGGAAGCGGAGGAAGAACGGTAGGCAAGGAGTTGGCTCAAAGACTTGGAATTAAATGCTATGATTCTGAGATTATTGACAAAACCGCACAGGAGACTAACCTTGCTCCCGATTATATTAAGGAACAGGGCGAGTATGCAGTCAGCAGCAGTTGGTTCGGTATGCTCTGCGGTCGGGATTATAACGGACATTCGTTTCAGGATGATGTCTGGAACGCACAGAGAAAGATAATTCTTGAACTTGCCGAAAAAGAGCCGTGTGTCATAGTAGGGCGCTGTGCCGATTATATTTTAAGGGACAGGGATGATTGCCTGAAGGTATTTATTCACGCTGATATGGAAAGCCGTGCGAAGCGTATTGTTGAGATTTACGGCGAGCGCGAGGAAGCACCGGAGAAGAGATTAAAAGAAAAGGATAAGCGTCGTTCGGCGTATTATCATTTTTATACGGATTCGGATTGGGGCGATATGATGAATTATGACATCGCGCTTAACAGCGGTAAAATTGGAATCGAAAAATGTGTTGATATAATAAGTAGTGTATATTAAAAAACAAATCAGTCCGCGGCATATGTGCCGCGGACTGATGCTTGTTGCATAAGAGCCGATACTCAAAATTCTTCCGTATTTATTTAATTCAGCATCGGTAATATTTATACCTAAAGTGCGGAAATTGATTTTAATTTATTAAGAATTTCTATTCCTCTATAAGAGTAATTGTGTGAATTAATGTTTTACTTTCGCCTGAGTTTAACTTTATGATTCCTTCCTTGTCAAGAAGATCTTGATTGCTGTCGACCGAATCCTGGATTCCATACCACGGTTCGATACAAATATATGGGGCGTCTTTTTTTATCGTCCATAATAGAAAGTAAGGAAAGTTCTTAAAACTAAGCTTAACTCCTCTGCCGTTTACACGGTTTTTAAGCACGACGGAATTGCTGTTCAGATGTTTGAAAACCAATGCGTCTACTTCAAAATAATCATATTTCAACGGAAGCATACGCCCTCTGTCAAGGATTCTTATAGTGTTGTGTTCTAAAAGATTTCCGTCTAAGATATAGCTGTCAAGCGTCTCTTCCTTTTCAAAAATTATGTCATATTCTTCTATCCCATCAGGACAGAGATATGCTTCATGTGCACCAATCGAAAATGGCATAATGCCGGAAGATAGATTGGTAACACAATATTCAATGTTAAGTTCACCGTCGTTTAAAACATATGTCACTTTAAGCTTCCAGTCAAACGGATAATTAGTCTTGCTCTCGGTATTTGAACAGAGCGAAAATTCAGCCGTATTTTCAGTCTTTTTTTCTGTCATAAAGCGGCTGTGTCTGGCAAAGCCATGCTTAGGCAGGCAATATTTTTCGCCGTTCCAAAAGTATGCGTCGTCTTTAAGACCTCCGCAAATGGGAAAAAGAATAGGTGCACGGCCTGTCCAAAATTTTGGGTCACCGGTCCATATAAATTCTGTACCGTTATGAAAAATACTTTGGAGCTCGGCACCCACCTCGTTGATTTTTACTGTGGTGCCGCCATTTTTTAACTCGACCATATTGAGATTACCTCCGATTAATTCCAAATAAATATCGGCGCCCGGGTCTGTGTCATTTTAAACTATAAAATATATGGTTATGTTAGCTCAGGTCAGGGCAAATCTTTATTATAATTTGTGTAATTATAATATCATACATACCCACATTATGTCAAGAATCGATTTCTTTTTCCAAGTAAATTTAATAGTGTAATTTTAATGAACAATAAATTATTTAACAAAGATTGACAAAATATGAATATTATGATATACTAAAACTGCTGCACAATATAATAAGAACTCTCTATGGGGAAACAATATTTTAGGTAAAAAAGGTTTTCCTTCTTTCCTCATACCTATATGAGAGCGTTTGTGCAGCAGCAAAGAAGAAGGAATTTGCCTTTTTTCGGTGCGTTTCTTCGAGAGCGCACCTTTTTTATTTAAAAGGGAATTTAATATTCGGCTTAAAGGACATCGTAATTTATCCCTTGCCGAAATGTAAAAGAGAATGCATGTAAAACATTGCTTCCCGTATAGAGATTAATTCTATTATACACATTTAGTGTGACATATTATGTCATTTTGTAAAATTTTTTAATGAAATACTAATTTTTTTTACAAATGACAGAATGTGTCTATGTTCGCGAGTATAATATAAGTAGATATTGGAAAAAGGGAGCGTTCGTTATGGACAATAATAAAAAATCAAAATATGATAGAATTCTCTCGCTTTATGAAGAGTTTAAGTCGGGAGGTATTGTCAGAAAGGCTGAAGAAGCCAATAAATTTGGAGTAAGCGAGAGAACAATTCAGCGTGATATAGATGATATCAGGGCGTTTTTTGATAATAATTCGGCAAATATAGGACTTGATAAAAGCGTGAAATATGACAGGTCGCAATGTGGCTATTTCCTGCACAGCAAGAAGGACGAGCGTTTAAATGAGGGCGAGGGGCTTGCTGTTTGCAAGGTATTGCTTGACAGTCGGACGCTTATAAAGTATGAGATGATGCCGATAATAGATAAGATTCTTAATAATTGTATTTCTTCAAGATTTAAGCATAATGTTTCTGAGCTGATAAACTGTGATAAGTTTAATTATTGTGAGCCGCGGCACGGGAAGCCTGTTTTGGACAGGCTATGCTTGCTGGGCGATGCGGTTTCGCGGCATCGAATAATAGAAGTGGAATATGAACGGTTAGGTGTAAACCAATCGGTTATTCGAAGACTTAAACCGGTTGGAATCATGGTGCAGGATTTTTATTTCTACCTCGCGGCGTTCATTGATGACATAGATAAGGAAGAGCATTTTGATGATCCCGGTGACATTAACCCGACAATATACAGAATCGACAGAATAAAAGGCATAAAGGATACCGGTGAAAAATTTACGGTTCCGTACCGCGACCGCTTTAATGATGGTGAGTTCAAAAAGCGAATTCAGTTTATGTTTAGTGGAAGGCTAAATACGATTCGGTTTGAATATTCGGGATTGTCGGTTGAAGCAATTTTAGATCGTATCCCTACCGCGACGGTGAAACAGGAAAATGACGGAGTCTACATAATAGAGGCCGAAACCTTCGGCGACGGTGCCCGAATGTGGCTTAAAACCCAAGGCGATAAGGTGAAAATGTTAAATTAGATAAAGGGAGCGTATAAGATATTTGAGATTCAAATCTCAAAAAAGAAAAATTATATATTAAATGGAAAAATAATTAAAAATTGGGAACAATAAAGAAATTTGCGAGATTAGTATTAAGAAGAACGGAAAGATAGCTCTTATTTAAGGGGGGGAAAGAGAGAATGAGGGAGTTTAAAACAGTAGGGAAAATTTCATTATCGATTGCCGTGGCGGAGAGGTTAGTGCTCTCACAGCGGCTTTGGCAAGAAACGAATTAGCAACGGCAGCGTTACGGACCATGATGGATTTTATTGACGGGAGGGATGGATGAATAATGAAATGATAAAATAATAAACGAAGAAAAAAATTATTTAATTTACTAGGAGGAAAAGAAAAATGCAAAATTATGCAGAGGGAAACAATGTTTTTTCGAGATTTGGATTAACCGTAAAGCAGACAAGGATAATGTTTTCTATAGAAAGACTTCTTGTAAAAGAAGATATTTCTATAGAAAAAGACGCAGTAAAGAAACGCTTAAAACTTCAATGGCTAAATGAATGGGAAAAGTCTATAAAAGATGGATTGATTGCATTGGGATTAGAGGTATTATCTCCGAATGCATCTGTGTTTTTAGATAGAACTCAGATAATAAATGAGATTAAAAAAGTAAATATAAGCAGTCCGGAAAATAATACATGGTACTACCTCGTGATGCTTGAAGCTACACTTTTTATTCCCTATACACCATTTAATGTCAATACAAATGATAAAAGTGAGCTTAAAGAACAAATTAAGGCATACAAGGACCTAAAATATAAAAGGCAAACTGCTTTTTTGGAAAAATTAACCGAAGAGAATCATATTATGGATAAAATCTATATTAAACAGTTTGAAAAGACCTATAAAAATGCAATTTCAAATGCTAAAGGAACAAAAAAGAAAATGTGGATAATAACTGCATCAATAGCGGTGGCTACGGCTTTGTCCTTTGGCATAGGCTCGATTTTTGCATCGAGTATTGCGACCGCACTTGTAGGCAGTAATTTTGTAGGATTAAGCGGCGCTGCTCTGGCAAATGCTTCATTGGCATTTATAGGAGGCGGAGCTATTGCAGCTGGTGGAGCCGGTATGGCCGGCGGCGCTGCAATAATTGCCGGCGGAGCCGCATTGCTTGGAGGCGCAGTAGCCGGCGGGGCAGGAGGCGCAGTATTGGCTTTCTCGAGTTCGCCTGAATTCACTTTATCACAGGCAGCAAAGCTTGAAGTTGTACTTAGAGAAATCATCTTAAACGCCCAAAAGGACGTGAAATTTGCTCAGGAAGTAATGAAAAATATGAAAAGCCAAATTCAGGAATTAACACAAAAATTAAGTGAATTAGAGTTAGAAGATAAGGAAAATAAGGACGTAATTAAAAACTTAAAAAAATCTATTGATTATTTAACAAAGGTATTTAAAGAAAATAATCGTTTTGTTTCTTCGTTTGAAGAGGGGACAAAAGCGACAGAAAATACAGTTAAACAGCTTAAAGCAGGTGAATGAAGTGAATAAGAGAATAATCGATATGGATGGCCGGTTGGAAGAAACAAAAACAACCATACAGGATGTGGAAAATGCTATTGGTCAACGGAGTGCTTCTATTCAGGAAAATAATGCAGAGATAAATGACTTAATAAAGAAGATTAAGGAAATTGAAAAGTTGTCAGGAATTGATACCGGTATTAAGGCTAAAGAGCGTGTTAAAACAGAATTTGCTGAAGTAGGAAATATAGATTCCGAGTTAGATAAATATGTCATAGAAGAGTCAAAACTGTTTGATAAAACATCTCGATTACCTAAGCTTACACAAGCAGATATAATTGTCAGTTGTATAAGTGGAATCGTAGCGGCTATTATTGATTATGTTTTTGTCGGAACCCCGGATATAGTGCAAATTTATAAAGGTCCGCAAAATTTTGACGGAAGCTTGCTGACGGAATTATTTAGAAAAATTGGAGCCAATCAAAATAATGGATTGGGAATTGTTTTTAAGTGGCTTTCGAAAAAATGTAAGGTGCCATATGATATTTCTGCTGTAAAAGATATTATGGTGCCTAATAATCACAGATTGCGTTGTTTTGCACACGACCCATTGTTTGGTATGATGTTTGCTATAGTTGATATTATTTATAATACGTGTACGTGTATTGACAATAGCGGACATATCAGAATATTGGTAAATGACAGGAATTCGATATCTAATAAGTGGGCGGCAGTAATATATTATTTGGGACATCTGCTTTCGGATGTATGTACATCAAGAGGTTTGCCGATACCGGGATTTTGCTTTTTAGAGTTCTTCACAGATGGTGATAATACAGGCAGTTCCATTGCATCGATAGCAGAAGAAATGTATGTAAGCGGTTATGATTTAAGGCACCTTGGTTCTATGTCAATTCCGGTTATAATAACAGATAATATAATTAATATTTATAATAAATTATTAATTTTGGGCGAGAAAGAATCTATTCCGTTTAAAAGTATATCTGATAAAGAAAAAGAAGACCTTGATAGCAAATTAAGAATTCTTAAGATGAAGGTACTTGCGAAAGGGGCTGCGTGTACCGGAAACGCAGTAAAGTTTATAGCTCCGCCTAATTGTGGAAATCCTAATTCAATAAATATGGTTGAATGGTTAAGTTTAGCAAACACCGGAATTCATATTCTCAAGGCCGAAATGAGAGATATGTCGTTAGAACAAACAATGGATAGAAGAGTTCAAATAGATCAAGTGTGGATAAACTTATTGAATAGTTAATTTTTAATAGAATTTTTATTACAAAAGGGGTTGTTGATAATGAAAGATCATAAACAACAACCCCTAAATTTTTTTATCTAAATACCAAGCTGGAAACTAAGTTTAAAAGAAGCTATGAGTAACATTATTTATTTTCATAGAAAAGTGCTTAAACGCGAGATGCTGATCGCCGTACGACGGTTCGCCTGTTTGCGAGTTATGTTGCAAGACCGCCGCAAAAGAACGGACTGATATTGGGGATGCCGTTTTCGTCGAGAAGAAGGTTTCGGTCAAAGAAGCTTTCACAGCCGTGGGAAAGTGAAAGCACCATAAATCATAGAAACTATGAATTCCTTGTCGATATCGATTTAAAAATTTTTGAGTTCGGTATCATTCGCCGTGTAACTGTATGAGTATACAGAGGGTAAATAGTCGTTCGAGCCAATGAACCCCCTTTTTTGTTAATCAGTTTTATAAGTATTATATAGGATTATTACGGCGCGTTCAATATATTTATAGTATTTTTTGTGTGTTTAAAGAAGTGTTCCTTGACTTAACGAATGTTTTTTTATATAATTATACCAGGTGATAAAATATGGTTAATAAAAATATGGCAGACTTAAATTTTCGTGATATATATGTACATAACCAAATATGGCAAAGAGGTAATTTCTTTTCATATGAGACTGAAAGCCGTCCGTATTGCGGAATTTGTTTTATAGTATCGGGCGGAATTAAATATAAAACCGAAACGGCTGATATTTCGGCATCTATCGGTGACGCTGTCATATTAAAAAAAGATGCGCGGTATCGCGCAATTTTTGATGCTAAGCTTACACATGACATACTGATTAATTTTTATTGTGAATCTCTGAACGGAGTGGACGGATTTTTTTCTGAGTCAGAGGATAAAATCTTGATGTTTAAAAACCGCGGCGACCTTCAAAAAATGTTTTTTGATATTTTGAGTTATGGTTTGACAAGCGGAAGAGAATGTATGGTTAAATCCGTGCTTTACGCTATAGTTGACGGACTTTGCAGCTTTTGCGGAAATAATGCTGAGTTTATTCGGATAAAACAGGCGATAGATGCCGATGTGGAGTTTAAACTTAAGGAACCCGATTTGGCCGAGAGGTGTTCGGTTAGCGTTTCGACGTTTCAGCGTATATTTAAAAAGGGATATGGAAAGACAGTATCGGAATACAGAAATGAGCTTAGAATAGCAAAGGCAAAGGAGCTCCTGATTACAGGATGTCATTCGATAGAAGAGCTTGCGGACAGGTTGGGCTTTTGCGATAGTGCATATTTCAGCCGCTGTTTTAAAAAAACGGAGGGGCTTTCGCCCAAACAATATTTGAAACATTATTATACGATGTAATAAGGAAGAATATTCATCTTGACAAGTCAAATGAAATGAGATATAATATTTTAAACGGAAATAATTTTCCATTTTAAAACGGAGTGCGAAAGATGAGAACCTTAAATAAAGATAAAATTATAAAAATTGAAGAATACATAAATGTTTTTTCACAAAGGAACGGATGTGCTCCGTTCCTTGAAGATATTTCATCAGGGACGGGTATTCCGCTTACAACGGTTCACAGATATATAAAGTATATGGAAAACATCGGAATGTTAGAGCACGACCGAAGGAGAGGAATCCGTACCAAAGAGATGAAAGATGAAGGTGAGATGATTAGTGTTCCCGTTCTCGGAAAGGTGTCATGCGGAGAACCTAAATTTGCGGAGGAAAACATAGAAGAGTATGTTAAACTTCCTGTTACGCTGTTTGGAAGCGGCGATTACTTTCTGCTTCGTGCGAATGGAGATTCTATGATAGATGCAGGGATAGATAACGGTGATTTAGTGCTGGTAAGACAGCAGAATTATGCGGACGCGGGGCAGATTGTTGTTGCTCTGGGCGAAGATGAGGCGACGCTTAAACGATGGTATCCCGAGCCTGAAAACAGGCGGATCAGACTTCATCCCGAGAATAGCGAGATGGAGGATATATATATGGAGAGCTGTGTTATTCAAGGGGTTGCTGTTAAGGTTATTAAGGACTTGAATTAGGGGGAGAAAAGTATGCTTGAACGCGAGCAGAGAGCAAGGCAGTTCTTGCCTTTTGATGCAATGAAGGGCCTTCAAAAGGCGTTAAAAGCGGTAGAAGAGCGGCATTTAAAAATTGACAAAGATGTATACCGGGATGGAAGTGAAGAAATTTCCGGATTTATATTGAAAACGGAGAGAGAAAACAAGGCTCAGCCTTTCGGCTGAGCGGTTAAAAAGATATTTTTTTATACTTGTGTTTCATCATTGAACAGGCGATAAGCATTGTTATCAGCTCACCGAATGGAAACGTAACCCAAATAACCGATTCAGGCGCGCCGCAACTGCGGACTGCGGCGGCGAGAAGATACGCTATGGGGAGAATGAAAATAAATTGCCTGCCGAGTGCGATTATCAAGGTTTCTACACCCCCGTCTAAAGCTTGAAAAATTCCCTGAAGTGCTATGCTCACACCTGCAAATACAAAGCAAACGGAGATTATATGCATTGCGCTTACACAGAGCGACATTGTTTCGCCCGAAAGGCCGAATGACTGAGAAAAAGGAACAGCAAATATTTCAGCCGCAAGCGTGCCGATAACCATAATTATAAGTGAGTACATTATACCAAATTTCATCCCGTTTATAACCCTGCCGCGGTTCTTCATTCCGAAGCCGAAAGCGACGATAGGAGTAATTGCGTCGCGCAAGCCGAAAGCGGCGAACAAAACGAATTGCTGAAGCTTGTAATATAGACCGTAAGCGGTGACCATTGCCTCGCTGACTGAACCGAGAATTATGTTAAGACCGTAAGTCATAACAGACATAAGTGCCTGTGCTATTATAGCCGGAAGGCCAATGGAATAGATGCCGCGGATTGTTTTAAGCGATGGCTTTATATATTTAAGTTTTTTTGAGATTTCGGTATTGAATTTCAAGTGGAAAATCAGTCCGAGGGCGGCAGAAAGCCATTGACCTATTACCGTTGCATATGCGGCGCCGGCAACGCCCATTTCCGGACAGCCGAAGAGACCGTAAATCATAATCGGGTCTAATATAATATTGGCGACAGCGCCGGAAATCTGGGCGATGGTCGAGCAGAGCGGATGCCCCGATGCCTGAAGCAGCTTTTCAAATACGGAAAAGAACACTATTCCGAACGAAAGAGTGCAGCAGATGCGAAGGTATTTTATACCCATCTCGACGATAAGCGGATTTGAGGACTGTGATTCGATATAATATTTCACACCGAAAATTCCGAAGAGAAGGAAAACGATGTATATGACTCCCCCCAGAAATATTGAGTTTCCTGCGGTTTGGTTTGCTCCGAGTCTGTCTCCTTGACCGAGACATCTTGCGAGAAGGGCATTTGCGCCGACGCCCGTTCCGATTCCTATTGCGACGATAAACATCTGCATAGGAAACGCAAGGGTAAGCGCATTCAGAGCGGCTTCACCGTTTGATTTCATATTTGCAACGAATGCGCTGTCCACTATATTATAGAGCGCTTGAAGAACCATAGAAATAATAATGGGAAGCCCCATAGAAAGCAGCAGCTTGTTCACCGGTATAACAGCCATTTTGTTTTGATTTGTTGTGTTTTGCATAAAAATCTCCATTCTTTAAAAAGTTAGCAAAATAAAAAAGCGTGAAGCAAAAAGCCGGACTTACGCTTAATGCAACACGCTGAATTATCTTGAATATTAAATTTAACATCTATTATTATACAAAACGGATTCGGAATTGTCAATCTGAATTTTTAACAAAAATTTTTAAAAATCGGGTTGTTGCTTCCGGACAAAATACAAAAAGTTAAGCTTATATTAATTTTAGTAAAAAAGGTTATAAAAGCTGGACATTTAAGTTAAAGTGTGATATATTAAATAAGTTAAGCAGAAATATTTTTATAAAACAAATGTGAAGAAGGATTTATAGTGATGAGAAAATTTATATTTGCGATACTGATTATAGCGCTGTTTATGCCGGCTGTGGCATATGCCAACGAGAATACGGCGGTTACACGTAAATCGGCGGTTAATATGCTGACGGAGATTCTGCCTGTATGGGAGACGGGAACCCCGTTTGATGATACCGATGACCCCGCTGTTGCATATTACAGAAAAAAGAAGATAGTTCATGCGATTTCAGGTAATAACTTTCTTCCGAACCGAGAGGTAACCACAGAGGAATTTTTAATTATGCTGAAGAGGGCGCTTGATATTTCGTGTCCGGACCTTTTTTATGATAACACGAAAATAGTATGGCATACTGACCAAAATGAAGTTAGTCCGTTTTACCAAAGTCAGATTGCATTTCTTTCGGCGGTTGGTGTATATAATAACTCGGGATTTTTAAAGCCAAAGTCGATTATTTCCGAGGGAATGGCAAGGTATTACATAAGTCTGGGTGTGCGTGCTCAGAATTACGGCAGGCGCAGTAAGAGCGGACAGAGAAATTCGAGAAATCTTCCTATTTTAATGTATCATGTAATAGATTACCCGTCCGGACCGTATCCGTATGTATATGTGAGTGAACCGAACTTTGAAGAACAGATAAAATATTTTTATGATAACGGATATACTTTTCTTTTTCCGGAGGAGTTGTCGCTCGCAAGCTCGGTGCAGAAGCCTGTTGTGATTACGTTTGATGATGGGTACATTCAGACATATGATAAGGCATATAAGATTCTTAAAAAGTATAACGCAAAGGCAACACTTTTTATGGTGTCGGATAAAATTGGTGAAGAATATTATTGTAATCCCCAACAGCTCTATGAGATGAGTGATAGCGGCGTCTTTAGAATATACTCACATACGGCGACTCATTCAAGGCTGACTGATCTTTCCGAGAATCAGATTGCGGACGAATTTTCCAGGTCTAATGACGCTATATACAACGTAACCGGGAGAGAGGTTACTGCTATCGCATATCCTTACGGTTCGATTAATCAAACTGTTATAGGTCAGGCAAGGCGCTTTTATAAAACGGGTTTCTCGGTTATAGATAAGGGTGCGGGAACAGTCTATGAGATACCGAGAACAACAATAGATGATTCGATAAGTATAATACGTTTTCCGCTGTTTTTAAGGTAAGGCGCCGGGACAACCATGGTGGATGAGAAATTATGATTAAGATTGAAATACCCAATTATGTACAAAAAGTTTTAAAAGGCCTTGAAAGTGCCGGTTTTAAGGCTTTTATTGTCGGTGGCTGTGTGCGCGACAGTATTATGGGTAAGAAACCCGCTGATTGGGATGTCTGTACCTCCGCAAGACCTGAACAGGTAATGCGGGTATTTAACGGAGTTATGCCGGCGATTCCAACAGGGATAAAGCATGGAACAATAACGATTCTTTCAGATAAAATTCCGGTTGAGGTGACGACCTTTCGCATTGACGGAAACTATAGTGATAATCGCCGCCCGGACAGCGTGGGCTTTGTCACAGACATAACCGAAGACTTGGCAAGACGTGACTTTACCATTAATTCGATGGCGTATAATAGTGATGAGGGACTTGTTGACCCGTTTGGCGGAGGAATGGATATAAAACGCGGTGTGATTCGATGCGTCGGAGAACCCGAAAAGAGATTTTCGGAGGATGCGCTAAGGATAATTCGTGCACTTCGTTTCGCCGCCGTATGTGGTTTTAAGATAGAGAACAAAACTGAAACCGCAGTAAGAGAAATGGCAGAAAACCTTAGGGAAATAGCAATGGAGCGGGTTTATGCCGAGTTTAGAAAACTGCTCTCGGCAGAGAAACCGGCAGGGATTTTGATTAAATATAGGGATGTGTTTGAAAAGATTCTTCCTGAGTGTTTTGGTATAGAAAGATTTGACGCAGGACTTTGTACGGCGACAGATAAGATGCCGGAAAATTTTGTGCTGAGACTTGCGGCGGTTTGTGCTTCTGCTGGTGAGAAAATAAATCCGGTGTTGCACCGGTTAAAAGCGGATTCCAAGACAATCCGAAGAGTCTGTCGCATAGTTGAGAACAACAAAACAGAGCCTCCGGCAACTAAGACGGATGTGTTGAACTTCCTGCATGAATTCGGAGTGGAAACAGCGGCGGATATTGCTGAATTTAGAATTTTCACAGATAAAAATGAAAACTCGGAACAATGGAAATTGGCGTTTTTGAAAATACGGCGCGCAGTAGACGATAATGAATGTTATTCACTTGCACAGCTCGATATAAACGGCTCTGATTTGATGAAATGCGGAATAAAAGGGCGTAGGATAGGAACGACTCTTGATAGGTTATTGACGGCTGTTATTTCGGGAAAATGCCAAAATTCTAAAGTAGAGCTTTTAGAGTTTTTTAATAAAAACTGTTGCTTTTTGGATGATGATTGGGTATAATTATAGATAATAATATATGATTTTAGAGGAGAAGTGCCGTGAGCAGAGGAAAATTCATTGTAATAGAAGGCCTGGACGGCTGTGGAAAAAGCACACAGCTCAGACTGATAAAAGAAGGACTTGAACAATACGGAAAAAGGGTATATCTGACTGCTGAACCCACGAGCTATGAGACAGGAAAATACATACGTCGGATTTTATCCGAAAGTCTTATAAAGGATATGTACCTGCAGGCGGCATTATTCCTTGCCGATAGGCTTGAACACATAACGCACCCTGAATTCGGAATAGAAAAGTATTTAAACGACGGGTATATGGTTGTGTGTGATAGATATTATTATTCGTCATTTGCTTATCAGGGAACGGCGAGTGACATAGATTGGGTTATGCGAACGAACCTTGAATGTGAGCGAGTTCTAAAGCCGGATCTTTGCATCTTTTTGGATGTTAATCCCGATACCTGTAAGAGCAGAATCGATGAGGTTCGTGATAAGCCCGAGCTTTATGAAAAGGATGTTGAGAAAATGCATCAGATACGAAACAATTTTTTAAGAGTATTTGACCGCTTGGGCGATAGTCATAATATTTATATTATAGACGCAAATGCAGGGGTTGAAGAGGTTTATGCTAAGGTGTTTGAAAAAATTAAGATGATAATACAGAAAGGATGATATATAAATGTATAAGAGACTTTTTACATCTGAGTCGGTTACCGAGGGACATCCCGATAAAATTTCCGACTTGATTTCCGATGCAATACTTGATGCGATTTTAAAAGAGGACAGGTATGCTCGCGTTGCTTGTGAGGTTACTGTCACGACGGGTTTGGTTTTGGTTGTTGGCGAGATAAGCACGTCAACTTATGTTGACATTACTAAAATCGTGCGGGAAACTGTACGCTCGGTTGGATATGACAGGGCTAAATACGGCTTTGACTGTGATACCTGTGCTGTTATAACTGCGATTGATGAACAGTCGGGTGATATTGCTATGGGTGTTGACGACAACGGTGACGGAATCGGGGCCGGCGATCAGGGAATGATGTTTGGGTTTGCGTGTGATGAAACAGAGGAGTATATGCCTATGCCGATTTCGCTTGCGCATAAGCTGGCTCTTAGACTGACACAGGTTCGTAAGGAAGGAACTCTCGGTTATCTTCGCCCGGACGGAAAGTCACAGGTCACCGTGGAGTATAATAAAGATGGTTCGGTCAAACGTGTTGACACGGTTGTTATTTCAAGTCAGCATGACGAAAATGTGGATATCGAGACCCTTCGCAGTGATATTAAAGATAAGGTTATACTTCCGGTAATTGACCCGAAGCTTCTTGATGAAGATACGAAGTATTTTATCAACCCTACCGGACGGTTTGTCATAGGCGGACCTCATGGTGATTCGGGACATACGGGAAGGAAGATTATCGTTGATACCTACGGCGGATACGCAAGTCACGGCGGCGGAGCTTTCTCGGGTAAGGATCCGACAAAGGTTGACAGAAGTGCCGCGTATGCCGCAAGATATGTTGCAAAGAATGTTGTTGCTGCGGGTCTTGCCAAGGCGTGTGAGGTTCAGCTCGCTTATGCGATAGGCGTTGCTCACCCTGTTTCTCTTCGCATAGACACGAGGGGGACGGGAGTAATCAGCGACGAGGAAATCGCCGAGAAGGTCTCAAAGGCGTTTGATTTAAGTCCGAGCGGCATTATAAACGGTCTTGATTTACGCAGACCGATATATAAACAGACGGCGGCTTACGGCCACTTCGGAAGAGCAGACCTTGATCTCCCGTGGGAGAAACTTGACAAGGTTGACGAATTGAAAAAATAAGATGTATGAGGGGGACAAACTATGTCGTTTGACGGTTTTGTGACACGCTGTGTCACGGATGAACTTCGCTTGAAACTGCTTAACGGAAAAATAGACAAGGTTTATCAACCCGAGAAGGATGAGATTATCCTATCTGTCCGCACGAGAAACGGAAATTATAGACTTCTTTTGTCGGCAAGCGCGTCAAATCCGCGAATACATCTGACAGCGGTTCAGCGCGAGAATCCGATGACTCCGCCTATGCTTTGTATGCTTATGAGAAAACATCTGGCCGGTGCGGTGATTATAGATATAAGTCAGAACGGGTTTGACCGGGTGGTAAGAATTGACGCAGAGACGAGAAACGAATTGGGGGATTTGTGTACGCGTTCGGTTATAATCGAGATTATGGGAAGACACAGCAACATAATTTTGGTTGATGACAGCGGGAAAATAATGGACAGCGCAAAGCATATTGATTTTACTGTAAGTGCGGTTAGACAAGTCCTGCCCGGTATGACATACGAGCTTCCGCCTGCACAGGATAAAAAAGCGGCGGATAGCATTAAAACAACTGATTTAATGGAGGCGCTTGCTGTCCGTCCGGAGGATACTCTTCTGGATAAGTTCTTGCTCTCCGAGATTATGGGAATGAGTCCTTTGCTTGCGCGGGAGATAGTTTATCGGTTTTCCGGAAATACAAAGATGATGAAGTGTGAGGTTGACTGTGCTGCTTTTGTGGTTCATACCGTTGACTTTTTAAAGAGTATATGCCGGGGGATATATGAGCCTTCACTTGTTATTGAAACGAGCGAGAAGAAGCCTGTTGCATTTTCTTGTGTACGGCTGGGCCAATATGAGGGCGCATATAAAATAGAAGAATATGATTCAATCAGCGAGGTAATTGATTTATTTTTTGAGATAAGAAGCCGTCGTGAACATATAAACAGACGTTCGGCTGCGCTTTTAAAGCTGATTCATAATAATATTGAGCGCTGTCAGAAGAAAATTGTAATGCACAAGGAACATATTCGTTCGGCACAGGATAGGGATAAATATAAGATGTACGGCGATCTTCTTACGGCAAATCTTTACAGAATTAAATACGGAGACAAGAGCGTCAGGGTTCAAAATTATTATAGTGAGAACGGCGAGGAAATTGAAATTCCTCTTAAGGCCGACATAAGTCCGTCTCAGAATGCGCAAAGATTTTATAAGCGATACAACAAGGCGAAGACAACCGAAAAGTTTGCAAGCGAACAGCTTGAAATAGCTGAGAAGGAGAAGTATTATTTAGAGAGTGTTGCTGATGCGCTTGAAAATGCAGATACTCCCGCTGAACTTGACGAAATCAAACAAGAGCTTATGGCAGAGGGGTATATAGCAAAGCAGAATAATACAAAGAAGAAACAACAAAAGAAGTCTGAGCCGTTAAAAATAATATCGGTAGACGGGTATGAGATTCTGATAGGAAGAAACAACAGACAAAATGACGAACTTACGCTTAAAACTGCGTATTCGACCGACTTATGGTTTCATACCAAAGAGATACCGGGTTCGCATACTATTATCCGAACAAGAGGAACGGGAGAAGCGCCCGAAACAACGATGATGCAGGCGGCGAAGCTTGCGGCGTATTACAGTAAGGCGCGAAATTCGTCAAAGGTTCCTGTTGATTATACTTTGATTAAAAACGTAAAAAAGCCTAACGGCGCAAAGCCGGGTATGGTTATCTATGATAGATATAACACGGTCTATGTGACACCGAGTGAAGAATAATGCTCCCTTTCGGGAGCATTTCAGACTGTCGAAAAAGTTATTTTCAGCAAGATATTGCTTTGAACTGACTGCCCTAAGCCCATAAATCCGCCGCCGCGCCCGTTA
>CADBUP010000112.1 GCA_902797885.1 uncultured Ruminococcus sp. | reverse complement strand
TCCCAGCAAAAATGGACACAAAAAAGCTTCAAAAAATGAAATGAATCGCAGTATTTCGTTAATTTACTAAAACCGACCGCATTTATTCCACGGTTTGCTTGACAACGGGCCTCTGCCGCATGATGAACCGGCGAAATAACGAAGTAACCCACGGGCAATTCGCCCAGGCACAAGCCTACCATACCGGCTACTCATTGTCAAGCAACGTTCGCGGCATAAACGCTAAGCAGGTGTTCGTACGCAACCGGCGAAAGCCAATTGGGTGCTGATTGTAGTCGCACAGAATTGTAATAAGCTTCAATGTAAGCAAATATATCAGCTTGTGCTTCAGACCTGGTTGGAAATGTCAATAAATGTGCAGTTATGGGGAGTTAAGGAAAACTATATTTTTTGGCGTTGATGTAACATATGTTTGACAACTACAGAAACAACTACAGAGTAAAATGCGAACGTGAGATTGACAAAAATGAGTTTATATGATAAAATGATAAAATGAGTTGTATTGCATAAGCAAACAGCATCACGCTTTAAGGAGCATTTATTATGATACTTACTATTGATATAGGAAACACTAACATTGTCCTCGGCGGTTTTGAAGGCGAAAAGCTTGAATTTATTTCAAGAATCTCTACCGATTCACACAAAACCGACTGTGAATATGCGGCAATGCTCAAAACTATTCTCAGTCTATACTCGGTGGACGAAAGCCGCATTTCGGGCGCGGCCATTTCTTCGGTTGTTCCGCCGCTCACTCACGCAGTTATAAACGCAATAAAAATGGCTTATTCTGTCAATCCGGTCGTGGTTGGTCCCGGCATTAAGACGGGCATTAACCTTCTTGCCGATAATCCGTCACAGGTTGGTGCTGACTTGATTTGCGCTTGCGTTGCGGCATACAACCTCTATACACCGCCGGTAGTTGTTATAGATATGGGAACAGCAACAAAGCTTCTCATAGTTGACGAAAACGCCTGTTTTTCCGGCGTATCGATTATTCCCGGTGTGGAAATCTCGCTCAAGGCGCTTGCCGGAGGCACGGCACAGCTGCCGCAAATCAGTCTCGACCCGCCTGAACGCGTTCTCGGCCGAAACACTATTGACTGTATGCGATCGGGAATAATTTACGGAAACGCGTCTATGATTGACGGAATGATTGACAGAATTGAAGATGAGGTTGGGCCGATATCCACGCTTGTTGCGACAGGCGGTCTGTCTAATGCGATAATTCCGTACTGTAAGCACAATATTACAATAGACGATGACCTGCTTTTAAAAGGACTTAATATAATCTACAATAAGAATAAACAGCGCGGCACAACTGTGCATCGTCAGTCCTAATAAATTATGCAAAAAATTAAATAATATAAATCAGACGTTGCATCATTTTAAAATGAGTGACAGTCAGGAGGTAATTATGTCAAACAATCAAGTAAAAGGAAAGGCAAAAACCGCGAATATGGTCATGTGTGCCATACTTATCGCACTGGTAGTTGTACTTCAATCCATGGGTTCATTTATCCGATTCGGTCCCTTCAGCATATCGCTGGTTCTTGTTCCTATTGTAATAGGTGCCGCTGTATGCGGAAAGTGGGCGGGCGCCTTACTCGGATTTGTTTTCAGTTTAATCGTTCTTTTTTTCGACAGTGCGGCATTTTTAGCGATAAATCCTTTGGGAACGGTTGCAACCGTTATTATAAAAGGAACACTCGCGGGGCTCTGTGCCGGAATTGTTTATAACATTTTTGAAAAGAAGAACCGAACTCTCGCCGTTATAATTGCAGCGGCCATATGCCCCATTGTGAATACGGGGATATTTTTAATCGGCTGCAGGCTCTTCTTTATGGACGCAATTATCGGCTGGGGGCAAGCCGCAGGCTTTGCCTCAGCAGGGCAATATATAATCTATGGCTTGGTCGGCGGAAACTTTATATTTGAGCTATTGATAAATATAATTTTAAGCCCTGTCATAGTAAGGCTTATAAATTACAGAAAATAAAAAAATTGGGATTGGTGTTAGTCACCAATCCCAAAGGGCGTTGATAAACCCTGTTTCACGAAAAATTCCATTTTTAATAAAACGCCGTCCCCTGATTCCGCCATGCCCACCGCGGCGGCAAAGAAATGAAATTTTTCGGGTCTTTACAATGTTTTCAGCAAAATATTGTTACATTGCCGCAACGGGTGCGGCGGCGGATTTATGGGCTTTGGGCAATTAATTCAAAGCAATATCTTGCTGAAAATAACTTTTTCTACAGTCTGCGGGATTGGTGTTAGCCACCAATCCCAATTTTTTCTTATAATGCCTGTGCCATAATTGACGCGGCATCGATTCTCTTTAAATCAGATGACATATCATTTGTTGTGATATTATCAATCAGGGCGTTTTTCCTTGCCACCTGTATAAATCCATCGGGATATGCCGCCGTCGGCTCGGCCATATTCCTTACTATCGTAACAATCTTAAGTGCCTGTTCAACCGTGACATTATCATCCGGTGCAAAGCTGTTTCCGCCGACGCCGTTTATCGCCCCTGCATCAACGCACGCCTCGATATACTTCGCCGCCCAATGATTCTTTGCATCATCAAATTTGCAAGGCTCGTCCGAAGCATAACCCATCATTCTACACACCATTGCCGCAAATTCAGCACGTGTGATTGTATTGTTCGGTTTAAAGCTTCCGTCCTCATATCCTGTGATTATACCCTTATCAAACACCTTTTTAAGTTCAGCAAGTGAAACCTCTGAAAGTCCGTCCGTATCGTTAAACCCGAACCCCTCGGCTTTTTTACCGTTTATTCCGTAAACTTTTGTCACAGTATGTCCGTTATTGCCCTCGGCTTCAACCTTTAAAGTGCTTCCGCCGCTTATCGGGATGTTCGCCGTATAGGGCGCCGAATCCGACGACGTTATAAACTTATCATCCACATAATAAGAAACTCTCGTTGTGTCCGCTCCATATACGTGAGGATAGGCACTCACCGTAACCGTCCCCTCACCGTTTATCGAATCGCCGAGAGGTTCAAAAAAGGTCTGTGCCGAATTTGTGTTCCTTCCTTTTATAAACCACGGGCAGTTATTCATCTCTGTATACACATCGTTCATCTGTGAAGAGCTGTCTAAGTCGTACCAGTTCACCTCGGCATCAATCTTTTTATTAAAATACGCCATAAGCTTAACCTGAGGATATACCATCGGAACATATGAATATATCTCTTTTATATGTTCAGCACCCCAATCAATGTGGTTCTGATTGATTTCACCGCCGGTGAAATATGCCGCACCGCACTCTGAAATCATCACCGGCCTGCGTGAGCCATACTTTTCAACAAAATCCTTAATCATAAGAACCGGATCCGAATTATACCCGGTCTTAAAGCAGACCTCGTTAAACTTCTCCTGACCGTTCCATTCTCTTCCGTCGAAATATTTATTACAATAAATTGTTATTCCGACATAGTCGACATTTTCGTCACCGGGGTAATAATCATCTGTCGTATACGGTCTTGAATCACTCTTCCATGGGTCGGTATGTGCCACACTCCATACAACCGCAACGTTTGAAAGTCCCCTCATCTTATCCGAAATTTTGCAATAAGCCGATTTGAATTCCTCGGGCGTACATTGATTGCCCCAGATATTCACCTCTGCACCGATTCTGCAAAATACGGGAACATTAGGATACCCCGACACCAAATCATAAAGCTGTTGAAGATAGCCGTCCTCCGCCGAAACGGCACGGGCGGTATCCCCCTGGTCGGGGAAGTTAACGGCAAGCTCGATAGCCTTTCCGGACTTTTCCGCATTGTTAAAAACGACATTTGCCCAATTTAATTCATCGGAATATCCGTATTCAAGATATAACAGCACCATTGAGTCGCCGTCCTCGGTCTTTTCACTCACCTGTCCGCTTAAGACACCATTTGGCTCGTTCCTTGCACCGTAATATTTCTGATTTTGGCTTGTATGCTTATAAACCGAAAGTGATGACGGAAGCTGCTTTACAAATTCCTCAGCAATCCTCACTCCATCGTTCCAACCGAGCTTTTCGCCATACGGAATATATAGATTAAAGTATCTCGCCGCATTATCATAGTCACCTGTGAAGTAATAGGCAAAAGCAACCTCGTATGCCCTTGAACCTATTATATTGTCGGTTGTGTCATTGCTCGGTTCACCGGAAATCAGGTCTATAACCTGACTTCCGTAACTCGCAATATCCCCGTAATTTTTCGCGTCAAGCGCGGCCGAATAACTGTCGTTCAGACTCCAGTACGCGTGCGGAATTTCATAAGCAAGCGCCGGTATGCAGGATGCACATAACATGGCAGAAACAGCACCCGCCAATAATTTTTTAAAAACCTTCATTTTATTATACTCTTCCCATTTTTTAATTAGAACAACGCTCCCGCTTTGCTTGCAAGGAGCGAAGCTTGCGACAAATTGCAATCTGTGCGGGATAGTGTTAGCTTCTCAGAATTTCAGTAGGAGATTAAAACTCCCGCTGAAATTCTGAAATGATCTCCCACCTTAGAGGTGGAGGACATCTGCACTAAGGTTATAAACCAAAAGCGGCAGATTATATTTTAAAAATAAATCTGTCGCTTATTAGTAGTAATATTCTATTATCTGATTATAATAATTGTTGCCTCAAATACGCCATTCTTGTCAGCGCCGGTAACGGTAACCTTAGAACCGTTTTCCAAAGACTTAACATTTGAGTTGGAGCCGTTGCTGCTTAAGAATTTGGTATTGTTGTTATAGTAAACGCTTTGGGTATTACCATCTTCATCCTTAATAGTGATAACCTTATAGGTTGTATTCTTTCCGGTAACAGTACCGGTCATCTCTCCCTTTTCGTTTACAGCGACAGTAGATGCCGAAACAGTCTTTATCTCACTACTGTCAAGAGTACCGGTAACCGTAATATTCGGGCGAAGGTCATAAATAGTAGCACTCGAACCCGATACGGTAATCTTCGCATCCGAGCGGAGTTTATATGTCTTATCCTTTCCATCAACCGTAATAGTAAGCGACGGATTGTTAGAGATAATGATTTCTTTTAAAAGACCGGTAAAGCCAACCGTATCACCCTTAGCAGTAACAGATACAACCTTTCCGTAGTTAAGCTTAACGGTAACCTTGTCGCCCTTTGACAACGAGCCGAACTCAGTTTCTTCGCCGTCTCTGGTAACCGATGCACCCTTGTTTGAAACAACGTACTGTTGAACATTGTCGCCATTATCGTCACCTATGTTCATATAAACGTGATTATCGTCATCATATTCGGTGGATACAAGAACACCCTTTACGCTAAAGGTCTTATCCTCGGTTGAAATCTCACTTATCTTTGAACCGGTAATAGTAACTTTTACAAAATCCTTGTTGCTGAGGTCAGCGAGTGTTCCCCTTGCACCGTCAACGGTAATCTTACAATTATCCTTCAGATTATATGTTTCAGAGTTGTTCTCATCCTCATAATCGGCGATAGTCAGCTTCTTGCCGTCTGCATTATCGGTCTTTCTGGTGATAATACCGTATACTATTGTTGATTTCTGAACCTCTTCGGTCTGAACAGCCAGCGCATTTTTCATAATGCTTACCGCAGAGGCATCAGCACCCTCACTTATATCCGAGGTTGAAGCGGTACCGCCGTTTATATAAACCTTGGTGTCCTTGGTAAGGCCGAGCTTTGTTCCGCCGATTGTAACGCTTGAGCTGCTTGTGCTGTCAACACTTCCGCTGACATACTTAAGGTCAAGCTTGTCCATCATTCTGGCAAGCAAGGTCGCCATCTGCGCACGTGTAAGCGATGTCAGCGGCGAGAACTGAGCCTTGCCGTCTGAAGTCTTGTCCATACCATTCATAATATTGTTTGCCGTAACATATTCAACATAAGATTTAGCGGTCGCCGGAATGGCAGAATCATCCGCATATGTCGCCGCCGACACCGTATATGCCTTAGCCTCCGAGTCCGCACCCATGAGCTTTGACATCAAAATAGCAGCCTGATATCTTAGAAGCTGTGTGTTGGCATTAGCTGCCGAAGCATAGTCAAGCAGGTCGCTTTCTTTCAGCACCCCGCAATAGAGCAGGTAGCTGATTTCGTTTGCATATGTTGTGTTATACTTTGATGCAATCGATTTATACGCAGTCGTCGCAGAGCTCGCAACATTCGGGAACTGTTTATTCTCATAGCCGAGCATTCTTGACATAAGTATAAGGCTCTCTATCTTCGTAATGGCTCTGTATGGGCGGAAGGTTCCGTCCTCATAGCCTTTTATATATCCGGCATCCGTCATCTTTGTAATAGAGTCCTTCGCCCATGAAACAGTCGCATCCGAGTCAACATCGTTAAAAGTGACCGCAAACGTCGGAAGAGCAATGCTTGACAAAAGCATTGACGCACTAAGTACAACTGATAAAAGCTTTCCCTTTTTCATTTACTTTTCCTCCTGATAAAATTATTTCGGTGGCTTAAATACCAAAACCACATATAAAAATCTACTTTATTCTTTTATATTTAATATCATACCATATCTCATTTGAGAATTCAACCTTTAAATTAAAAAATTAATAAAAAATTTTCTTATATACTGTTTTTACCTGTCATACCATAATATTTGCGGTGTATTTTTTCTCTCTCAGCATAAAATAACTGCGTAAATAACAAAAAACACAAAAATATAATCAAAACACTTTTATTTTTTAATAAGGAGGAAAAGATATGTTAAAGAAATTCATTCCCCTGGCTCTGGCAATATGTATGATAGTCGGGCTCTGCCCGGTTGTGTCAGGTACAGGATATGAACCGGGCGACGAAGCTGCGCCTGTCTCGGGCGAAGTTTTCGGCCCTGCCGAAACCGCATCCGCAGACGGCGGGGCTTCGGCTCATAATTCTTCATCACCGCTGACAAATGATAAGGTCATCGGTAATCAAACTCAAATCACAGACACCGCCGCTTCTCCCACAGCCCTTTCGGCAGCAGATACCGCGGCGGCCGATTTAGCAAGCAGCACAGCGGCAGACGGCACGGAACAGTCGCCGAGCCAAAGTACCACCCTCGCCGAAAATGCGGCAAAGAACAACGGTATGGCGGCCGGACCTGTTGCCGAAACCCCCGCCGCCTCGCGCTATAGCACAGTAAGAATCAGCCTTGCGCCTGACATCGCCGGCACAAAATACGAAGAGGCCGCCGAACTTCTCGGCGCTCTCGGAATAATGGTCGGAGATGAAGAGGACGGCGCCTTCCGTCCTTCAGACGCAATCAAGCGAAGCGAAATGGCGAAGGTTGCCGTATACTCGGTCGGGCTTGAGGATATGGCGGTTAATTCAAACGGAAGAACCGACTTTCCTGATGTTCCGTCAAGCCATTGGGCAACAGGCGCAATAAACGTGGCACATCAACAGGGTATGGTTGTCGGTGATGATGTAGGGACCTACCGCCCCGATGACCCGGTATTGCTTCAGGAAGCAATCGCGATAATTGTCCGTGCAATGGGTTATGAACCTGCCGCAACAGACAAGGGCGGTTATCCGAGCGGTTATCTCTCGATAGCTTCTTCAAACCAGCTTCTTCGCGGAATTTCGGGTGCACCGGCCCAGTCGGCCACCAGAGGTGATATTGCTCAGCTGATATTCAACTCTCTTACCGTAAATCTAATGGAACAGGTAACCTACGGAACACAAACCCGTTATGAAGTTGTAGACAAAACTCTTCTCTATGATAAATTAAATGTAGAAAAAGGCTATGGTCAGGTCGTCGGAACAGGCGAGACCTCGCTCAAGGGCGGAAGCACAACCGCCGAGGACAGAATCCAGATAGACGACAAGCTCTTCTATCTCGGAAAGAGTAACGCAAAGCAATTCTTAGGTTATAACGTACTCTATTATGCAAGAATTGACAAGACCACTGACGAAAAAACACTTATCTGCATCAGACAGCAGTCGAACAAAAACAAGTCGGTCACTATCGTTGCGGATGATATAGTAGGCGTTACCGGTGACACCGGCAAGGAAAGAACAATCGAATACTGGGCAAACACCAAGGACAAGAGTACAAAGACAGAACAGATTGCCGCTGATGCGGTTTATATCTATAACGGAAAGTACAAGACAGACGTAACAAACGAACAGTTAAAGCCGAAATCGGGTAACATTGTTCTTCTCGACGCAGACACCAACGGAATCTATGAAACAATATTTGTAAATCATCTTACAAACATCGTTGTTGATACCGTTTCGACAATAACCGGACGTGTAACAGACAAATATCTAAACGGCTCGCTTGTGCTTGACAAGGATAACAAAGATATAATGTTTACCCTGACCAAAAACGGCGAGGAAATCGATGTTTCGTCACTAAAGGAATGGAATGTAATCTCTTATACAATCAGTGAGGACAAGAAGCTCATCAAGGCATATGTATCCGACGCATCTATAAACGGAGTTGTCAACGAGGTAACCGAGGACGGCTATCGTATAGGAAGCGGAACCGAGCTTTATAAGAAAGCACCGAGCTATCCTAATGACATCAAGCTTCGTGACAGAGGAACGTTCTATCTTGATATAACAGGCGAAATCGCAGCGGTTGACGAAAACGCAAAGGTAGAAACAGACACCACGGCAGCCAAGAAGTATGGCTATCTTGTCGGTGCAATTATGAATGAAGGCTTTGCCACAACAGGACAGTTTAAGATATTCACCGGGGCAGGCGAAACCTCGATTTTAACCAGCACCGAAAAGATGCGCTATAACAGTGATTACGGCAAGAAGGCCGAAGAGGTTGTAAAAACGCTTAACGGTTCGGGTACCGTTTCGCCGCAGCTGATTATGTATGAAACAAACAGCACGGGCGAAATCACAGCTATTGACACGGCCAAGGACGGCACAAGCACAGGAGCGCCGAATAAGGGAACCTTCACTCTTAACATCTCAAACAACAATATGGTATACAAGAGTGCATCGGGTAAGCTCGGCAATGTTGGAATAGGTACAAGTACCATTATATTTGAAATTCCGTCCGACGCAGGTATTGATACAACCAAGTATTCAATAAGAAGCAACAGCTCACTCTCGAATGACACAAGTTATTCGGCAAGGGTGTATGACCTTCAGGATAACTATATGGCAAACGCGGTTGTAATAACAAATTCTACCGGCACAACATCGGCAGAATCACCGATATTACTGGTTGACCACATCAGCGAAACACAGAACAAAGACGAAGAAATAACCGACAGACTTTATGGTTGGGAAAGCGGAGCGGAAAAGAATCTTCTTGCTGTTGACAAGACCATCCTTAAAAAGTCAAGCGGAACAGGATCAACACCACTCCAGAAGGGTGACATTATCCAGTACCGTGTAAACACAGCCGGCGAGATTGACGGCATAACCGTGCTGTTTGATTCCTCGGCTAAGGCAACGGAATTCAATAAGGATATTACAAACGATTTGACCTGTGTATACGGACGCGTGACCAAGAAGTTTAGCGGAAGCGTAAACGTACAGGTCGGCGAGGATATCCGAAACTATGCAACAGGCGATGCGGTCGTATATCTCTATGATTCGACAAGAAACAACAAGAATATCGAAGTAGTATCTGCATCTGACATTGAGATTTATGAAGAGGGTAATGAGGCTCGGCTCTTCCTCAGAATTTATCAGGATCAGGTCAAGGAAATGGTTATTGTAAAATAACTAAGTCAATATGGGACGCCTCGTTTAAGCGGGGCGTCTCTTAATGTGTTGAAAAAGTCTGTTTTCCGCAAGATATTGTTATAGCTCACCCTCTTGCCTAAGTTTCTTCAAAAACCAAAATAATTTTATTGAATAAAGTGCCCGGTGCCCATACAGTTGCCAAGCCCAACTGCGCGGAAAAAATTATTTTGGTTTTTACAATGTTTTCTGAAATATATTGTAAAATAGCGAAAAATTTCATTTCCCTGCCGCCGTGGTGGGCAGGGCGGAATCAGGGGACGGCGTTTAATTAAAAATGAAATTTTTCGGTTATTCGGGTTTATCGACACACTGGGACGCCTCGTTTAAACGGGGCGTCTCTTAATTTTTATTCGACTGTGTTTGACAGTATAAAAATTAAAACATTGCCAATAATTTAAGTTATAAGACAAATCTACGGGAGATTTATTATGGCAAGTAAAGTTGAAATCTGCGGTGTAAATACCTCTAAGCTTCCTCTTTTGACCGAAAAACAAAAGGAAGAGCTTTTTGAACGAATAAAACAAGGAGATATGAAGGCGCGTCAGGAATTTATATACGGAAATTTAAGGCTGGTTCTCAGCATTATGCATAGATTCAGCAACCGCGGCGAAAACGCCGATGACCTGTTTCAGATAGGCTGTATCGGATTAATTAAGGCGCTTGATAACTTTGACACAAGCCACGATGTAAAATTTTCGACCTATGCGGTGCCCATGATAATAGGCGAAATCCGCCGCTACCTTCGCGACAATAACTCTATCCGCGTCAGCCGTTCGATGCGTGATACCGCGTATAAGGCTCTTGCCGTCCGTGAGCGGCTGACCGCCGCCAACGGTCAGGAGCCGACGGTTGAGGCGATTGCAAAAGAGCTGAATCTGCCCTGTGAGGATGTTTCGATTGCCCTTGACGCGATTATGGACCCTGTTTCGCTTCAAGAGCCTATATATCACGACGGCGGCGACGCGGTTTTCGTAATGGATCAGATAGCTGATGACAAGAACATTGACGATTCATGGCTGGAAAAAATTTCGTTAAAAGAAGCAATGCAAAAACTTCAGGAACGCGAGCGGCTTATTCTGACGCTTCGCTTCTTCCGCGGGAAAACCCAAATGGAGGTTGCGGATGAAATCGGAATTTCTCAGGCGCAAGTCTCGCGTCTTGAAAAAAATGCACTGAATCATATGCGAAAATATCTGTAATTTAAAAGGCTGTTTCTCATAAACGAAACAGCCCCGGATTGTCGAAAAAGTTATTTTCATCAAGATATTGCTTTGAACAGACTGCCCTTCGCCCATAAATCCGCCGCCGCGCCCGTTGCGGCAATGTAGCAATATCTTGTCGGTGTTATTTATAAAAATCAAAATAATTTTTTCATTGCAGTTGGGCTTGGCAACTGTATGGGCACCGGGCACTTTATTCAATAAAATTATTTTGATATTCTGAGGAATCCCTCTACCGCTATATCCCCCCGAGTTTTGCTATTGCAAAACCCACCCCCCTTTAGGGCAAGGGGGGCTTTTTTGAAGACCTTTAGGCAAGGGGCAGAGGTCAGAAACGGCGTTTAATTAAAAATGAAATTTTTCGTTTATTCGGGTTTATCGACACACTCAAGGGCTGTTTCTCATAAACGAAACAGCCCTTTTAATTATTCGGTTACATACACCCGGCTTCCTATCGGGAGCCGTGCGGCTATCCAGTCAATATCCGATTTATGAAGTCTCACACAACCATGTGAAATCATCGTTTCGACGCGGTTATCATACGGCGTTCCGTTATAGCGGAGAAGCGTAGAGTGAAGAGCGTATCCGCCATAGAATATCAGACACGGGCCGACATAGTATCCGGGATAGTCCCAACTCGCCGCTCTGTACTGATACTCAAAGCTCCCCGTTATCGTCGGCGTATTTGGTGCCCCGATAGCACAGGGGAAGCTTGCCGCCTGTTTCCACTTATACTGTGAGCCGGTATATACGCGAACACGATAGTCAGACTTATCAACCCATACAAGGTAGTTCGTTCGGCTTGAAATTCCCCATTTATTAACGGGAATCTGCATCATATATTCCGTCACCTTTGACGCCGCACCGATACAAACATCTATGTGGTCGCCGAAGTCGATGGCATCAACCGCCGAGCCGAATGCCTCGGCAAGGCTTCTGACCGGTACAAATGTGGTATCGTCAATTATCTCGCATTTGTGCGGAAGCGTCAGATCCTCACCGAAAAACGTCGCATAGTCCGTACCTATATTGAATATCGCCTGCTGATTTCCTATTTGGCACACTACACTATTATATCTCTCGTCATACTTGACATCAAGGCCGAGCTGTTCGGCTATTGCTCTTACCGGAACCATAGAAACACCGTCAATCAATCTTGCGCGGGGCGAAAGCGACATTTGTTTTCCCTCAACATACACCACTATTGCGTGTTCAAATTCAGGACAGCCGTCAAGGTCAAAGCTGTTGCCTTCAACCACATTTCCGTCATCATCCGTATACACATATGTATCAAGCTTTATCGAAGCCCCGACAGGATATGTATTTTCATAATATTTCAGATTAACAAGTCCGCTTTTCAGCTTCAAGATAAAACTTTCGCCCAATGAATATTCGGGAACGCCGAATTCATACGTCAAATTCTCGGTTATTCCGCCTACCCATTCGGATTTCTCGCCTAAAACCTTTCCGCTTTTGTCGCATAGCTGTAAAACCGCAAAGGAATCGATAACCCTCATACGTGGAATCATTTTAAGCCGAACCGTTACCTTATCGGATTTGTACTTGCTCTGTATCGTCGTTTGTGTATCAGTAGGTTTATTGGCATTCGTTTCAACCTCGGTATTGTTACCCTTATCACTTGTGTCGCTCTTATCGGATTCATCAGACTTATCGGATTTATCCTTATTTGTATCCGTTGCGCCGGGAAGGGTGTACTCATCACCCGAATCCTTTTTATCAGATACATCTTCGGCTTTTTGAGTATTATCCTTGTCCGTACCGGAATCCACCGTTTGATTCGATGCTGTTTCGGGAAGGGTATATTTTCCGTCATCCTTACTCTCGTCAGCAAGGGCTGTGCTTCCAAGCAATGATACGGCAACAGCCGCACTAAGTAAAATACTGAAAGTTTTGTTCATCTCGCACCTCAATAATATTATTCATTTTTAATTTAATTCTATCATACTTTTCTCAGCTTGTACAGTACTTTTTCAAAATAATCCGGAAGTTTAGAGGTAAACTCCATATACTCGCCGCTTATCGGGTGTATAAATCCAACCTTGTATGCGTGAAGAAGCTGACCCTTTAAGTTAAACTCCTCTTTTTTCACTCCGTATGTTTTATCGCCCACTATAGGATGCCCGTGCCGCGACATATGAACCCTTATCTGGTGCGTCCTCCCGGTTTCAAGAATACACTCTATAAGCGAATATTTTCCGAACCGTTCAAGAACGTTATAGTGCGTTATTGCGTCCTTTGAATTTCGGTATGTCACCGCCATCTTTTTTCGGTCGGTGGGATGCCTTCCGATTGGCTCGTCTATCACTCCGCTGTCTGACGAAAAACCGCCGTGTACCAGCGCCTTATACGCTCTCGTCAGACTGTGTTCCTTAATCTGTTCCGAAAGTCCGATGTGCGCCCTGTCGCTCTTTGCGACAAGAAGAAGTCCGCTTGTGTCCTTGTCGATTCTGTGAAGAATTCCCGGCCGTTTTTCGCCGTTTATACCCGAAAGCTCATTTCCACAGCGGTACATAAGCGCATTCACAAGCGTTCCGCTGTAATTCCCGGCTGCGGGATGCACAACCATTCCCTGAGGCTTGTTCACCACAAGCATATCCGCATCTTCATACACAACGTCAAGCGGAATGTTCTCAGCCAAAATTTCCGGCTCCGAAAGCTCCGGAACCTCTATGCTTATCTCATCACCGCATTTCAGCTTGAGATTTGCTTTTGCACCCTCTCCGCCGACAAGAACATTTTTATCTCCAATCAGCTTCTGAATATGCGACCTCGTAAGTCCGCTCAGCCTTTCGCTTAAAAACTTATCCAGCCTGCTCCCCGCGCCGCTTTCATCCACGGTCAGCCTTTGAATATTACTCACTCTTACTATCCTCCGCAAACAAAAAGTGTATCAAAAGCATTACCACGCCGACGCATACAGCAATATCCGCCACGTTAAAAACCGGAAAATTAATCAGTCTGAAATCAAAAAAATCGACAACATAACCCTTGACCAGACGTTCAATCAGGTTTCCGATTGCACCGGCGATGACAAGTGACGTTCCGCCTTTCAGCCATACTGTTCTTGTGTCCTTCGGCGTTTTAAATACTATAATCAAAAGAACAGCCATAACAATAATCGACACGGCGATAAAAACCACTCGTCCGCCGCTGAACATTCCGAAGGCTATTCCTCTGTTTTCAACATATGTTAAATGGAACACATTTTCAATCAGCGGAATCGACGAAATCTTTGTCAGCACCCGCTCTGCCCATAGCTTTGTTATATAATCTGCCGCAATAAGCACCGCGGCAATAATCGTGTATATCATAGTTTGTCTCCAAATCCTGTTTATTGCTATAAAAATTCCTCCCTTTTAAGGGAGGCTAATCATTTATCGTTTCAAGTTCTTGTGTATCTTCATCCGATAAATCAGCGGCGGAATTATTGATTTTTACCGCATCCGCTACTTTTGTCTTTGAAAAATCTTCATTTTCACGCTTTGTATTATTTTTTGTTTCCGTTTTGGAATTTTGTATCTTGCTGTCCGGCACAGCATCCGTTTTCTTATTCCACATCTGCTGTGCGGGAGGCTCTTCCGCATTGAAGCTTCCCGACCGGGGATATTCCTTTAATACACAGAGCTGTGCGTTTAAAAGCTCGAGAACCTTAGCCTTATATAATTCAATTTCGCGCTTTATGCGTTCTAACCTATATTCCTCATCGGAAATCTTCTGTTCTGCCCCGGCAACAATCGAACGTGCGGTAAGCTCTGCATTTTTTATTATCTCATCCGCTTTGTTTCCCGCCGCCTTTTCAATTTGATCCGCCGATTTATCGGCAACGCTCAGAGCGTCCTGGAGTGTTCCCTCCATCGACTTGTACTGACCGACCGCGTCGCTTAAAAGCCCCGCCTTCTTTTTTAAAGTCTTATTTTCTTCATACAATTCCACATAGCTGTCGCAGATTTCCTGGAGGAACTCATCAACCTCCGTCGTGCTGTATCCGCGAAACGACATCTTAAACATTTTGGTTTCAATATCCTGCGGCGTAATCATTACTGAACCTCTCCTTTTGTCTGTCAAACTTTAAGCCGTCACGGCGTAAAAATATAATACACCGTTTTTCTTCAAAAAATCTCCATTTCACCGGAGATATAATGTAAAGGACCTTTCACTCTATCCATTCTATTCAAAACGAACTATGGTTATGCCTATTCTTCCCTTTCGTGTCAGGTTTCCGACTCTTTCAAGTCTCATTCTTCCTACTCCTCTGGCCGAAATCAGGTCGCCCTCTTCCACCTGCTTTGACGCCGAATTTATTTCTTCCCAGTTCAGTGAGACAAGCCCCTGACCTATCATCTCCGCCGCACGCCCGCGCGAGATTCCTGCCGCGGCTGATAAAACCGCGTCTATTCTGAGCGATGATACTGTGCCGTTCACCTCTCGAAGCTTAGGCTTCGGAATATTCGCCTCCGCACACCCGCACACAAGCGTTTTAACCCCGCAGCGGCCGATTTTTTCAAGATTGTTTGTTATATAATCAGCTATCTCTTGTTTAACAAATATAAAAGCCCCGCTCGGCTCAACTAATATATCCCCGATATTTTCACGGGTTATTCCGAGACCCATAAGGCTTCCCAGATAGTCACGGTGAGTCAGCTTTTCAAGATTTCTTCCCGATATATGTATAACCGAAAGTATATCATCCGCTTCAAATTCGGCATACTCCGGCCTGCAAACCAGCATAGTACGCTCGGCATCGGGATAACCGCCGATAAATTCAGTCCTTATATCCACACTCGGATAAAGATTTTTTATAATCAGCGACCGCTGTCTAGGATTCAGAAATCCCACCGCTCTTACCGAATAATTTTTCTCTGCCAACATCATCGCATCCTCTGCCCTTGACAGAATCAGCTTATCTTCCTTATCGGTTTGCATATTCCGGCTTTTCCTCTCTTATAAATTTTCTTAAAATCAATTCCACGGAAAAGCGTTTTTCACATCCCCCTTTATTTCATCACTCATAATATCAACATTGTTGGGAGCAATAATGAAAATTCTGTTTGAAACCTTCTGAATATCACCGTCAAGCGCATATACCGCGCCGCTCAGAAAATCAATAATTCTGCGCGCTACACCGCTCTCCACCGACTCTAAGTTAACCACTATCGGCTTACGGCTCTTTAAATGGTTTGTTATATCTCTCGCTTCTTCAAACGACTCGGGCTGAATTACAACAACCCTCATCTGTGCCGGGTTATTATGAAGCTTAACCACTCTGCTGCTTCTTCTGTCATTCAGTCTGTCGATAGGAGACGACAGTTCTATATCATCATCTCTTTCTTCTTCGTACTCATCCTCATACTCGTCCTCATTACCGAAACCTACTGCATTTAAAAAGTTTTTTACTAAATTTGCCATTGTTATCCTCCTAATTCTGCATCTCTGCCATTTATATATTGATTTTTAGTTTGCGTTATTTTTCGCGCCGTAATCTCTGGCACCGAAGATAGCCGTTCCCACTCTTACCATTGTCGCTCCGGCAGCTATTGCCGCGTCAAAGTCATGGCTCATCCCCATAGACAATTCTTTCATAGAAACGTTATCTATCTTCATACCATCAATCCTTGCGGCAAGCGCCGCCAGAGAGTCAAATACTCTCTTATTTTCTTCATAGGTATATCCGCTGACCGAAATTGTCATCAGCCCCATAATTCTAACGTTATTAAGCTTTGATATTTCTCTGCAAAGCTCAGCCGCATCATCGGGAGACACTCCCGACTTACTGTCCTCTCCGGTCACATTGACCTGTATCAAAATCTTTTGTATCTTTCCTATTGTTTCTGCTCTTTTGTTTATCTCTTCGGCAAGAGCAAGGCTGTCAACCGAATGTATCAGCTCTGCCTTGTCGATAATATGTCTGACCTTATTCTTTTGTAAGTGCCCAATCATATGCCACCGGACGTTATCACCCTCAAATTCGGGATACTTTAAAACAATCTCCTGTGGTTTATTTTCCCCTAAATCAAGCGCACCCGCCGCAACCGCTTCTTTTATAAGCGGAACCGGCTTTGTCTTGCTGACCGCAATCAGCTTAACCTCCTCGGGATTTCTTCCGGCGCTTCGCGCCAGTTCATCTATTCTTGACCGAATCTCCGCCAAGTTTTCAGCAACACTCACCTTATGTCATCCTCTCCTGCTTCAGCGTATAATCTTACCCTCTTCAAGCGTTTTATAATTTACGATAACCTCATCATAAATTCTCAGCCTGCCTTCGCCGTCTGTACTGTCAACAGCACTGACAATCGCCCATTCATCATTCTTATACTTAACGTTTACAGGCATAAACTTAGCCGCGTCAAGCCGAACCACATATACACCGGTCACGCCGTCAACAACTCGCAGGCATTCAACCGGAAGCTTAATTCCCTCTGAGCTTACCGTTACCAAATCCGCGTTTACACGGTTTGCCGAGTATATACCCCGCACATACCGATTTGTTGAAATAACAACCGTTTTCCTGCCGTTCTCCGCATCCGAAATGCGACTGACCGTGCCGGATATAGCATTATTTGTAAGGTCAAAGAACTCCATTTTTACTGTCTGACCCTTTTGCAGCGTGTCAGCATCCTTTTCGGATACATTTGCCGCGAAGTACCATGTATAATTGTTTATAATCTTACACACAGCCTGTCCGACCTCGGCCGGCTGGCGATTATCAAGCTCAGTCAAATATGACGGAACGGCTTCTTTAACCTTATCCGTACCGAACGAATCTTCAAGTCCGTCAACATGTGAGCTGAACACGCCGCCATCCGGCGCCGTAATCGGCCTTCCGCTCCCCGCACTATTGTTCAGCGCGTCGATTTCAGACTGAAGCTGTTGCGCCGACTTTGCATTATTGCCGTTTTCACCGCCGTTACCAAGCATAAGTTTAATCTTTTGTTTATTCTCCGCAACAGATTTGAGGTCGCGGTTTATTCTGTCATCAGACATAGTTCTGATTGCATCTGAAATCTGACCCTCTGCATAAGTCATATCACCCGTATACACCGCCGCCTCACCGTCAATTCCACGCATTTGAAGCTGGCTGTTAAGCGATTTTATTTGTTCGATAATTTCGCTGTCAGGCTTTTCGGAATATACATAGCCTATAACCTGGTCTTTTTTCACTCTGTCACCCTCGCCGACTACAGGTTCAAAATATCCGCCCGTATCGGAATTTATAACGTCTTGATCACGAAAGACATATCCGCTTGCGCGAAACCCCTCCGAAACAGTTCCTTTTAACGCTGTTGTCGTTGACAGATTTTTATTAAGACTTACAAAAACCGCACAGATTATATAGATTAAAACAACGCCGCCAAAAATCAACGCCGCCGTTCTTATCTTGCTTTTCTTTTGTTTGCCGGGCTTTTGTCTCTTTTGCCGCTGAGATACCATAACCGAATTGTTTTCAGAATTTTCCATCAGTTTTCCTCCTGTCTGGCTTTGCGGGCATCTCAAATTGCCGATACTTGGGCTTATGTAATAAATTTAAGTTAAGTAATTTTTATGCCGCTCCGGCAACTTTATATACATTATATCATTTAATCGGACTATGTAAACCGCTAAATTCAATTTGTACGCAAATTTTAACACAACTGTAACAAAAAAGCCGCGCGGATGTGAAAGTTCCACATCTGCGCGGCAAAATCACCTCATTAGCCCGGAAGCTGTTCTGACAGTGTAACCTCAACTGTCTCCGTTCTGCCGGTCGAATATTTATAAACCGTCATTTTAAGCTTATCACCCGGATTATGCTTATTCTTGATTTCGTTCAGCTTATCCGAATCGGTAATCTTCTCGCCCTCAACCTCGGTGATAATATCACCCTGCTGAAGGCCAGCGTTCTTGGCCGAATCGCCTGTTACTTCCATAACCTGAACACCTTGAGGCCACGAATATGCACGAGCCATATACTCGGTTACCTCACGGGTTGAAATTCCTATTACCGGGCGGCCTTTAACATAACCGTACTGAAGCAAGTCAGAAATTATCGGTTTTGCTTCAGAGCTTGGGATTGCAAAGCCCATACCTTCAACGCCCTCGCTGCTTACCTTTACCGAGTTGATACCTATAACCTCGCCGAATCTGTTAATCAACGCGCCGCCCGAGTTACCCGAGTTGATAGCCGCATCCGTCTGGATAAGGCTCATTGTTCTGTTATCAACGGTAATCTTTCTGTTTACCGCACTAACGATACCCTCGGTAACGCTTCCGAAGAATTCAAGACCCATCGGGTTACCTATAGCGACAACTCTCTCGCCGACTTCAAGGTTTGTCGAATCGCCGATTGTGGCAACGGTAAGCTGTTCCGTCGGTTCAATTTTGATTACAGCAAGGTCAGTCTGTTCGTCCTTGCCGACTATCTTAGCTTCAAGCTCTGTGCCGGTATTTAGAATTACACTAACTGCTGTTGCTCCGTCAACAACATGGTTGTTTGTCGCTATATATCCGTCCTCAGAGAGGATTATGCCCGAGCCCTCTGCCTGAGATTGGCTCGTTGAGCCAAAGAATCCTGTCTGCTGCTGCATTGTGCTTCTGATTCCGACAACCGCCGGACCAACCTTTTTGGCAATCTCTGTAGTAGCCATTTCAGGGGTTGTATTTGCTGTTTGAGTTGCGCCGTTTGTATTATCGCCCGAGTCACCGCTTAAACTGCTTACAAGCTCTTGCTTGGAGGCGACCTGCTTCTGCTGCTGGCCGTATCGCGTTCCCGCGAAGAATGTACCGCCCATAATCGCTAAGTTCAAAACGGTAAGCGAAACCATAGCCGCTATGAAACGATTTCTTGACTTATGCGGTTTCTTATAATGAATATTCTCGGTATAACCGCCGTGTCTGAATGTCGCCGAATCGCCCGATGGCTGAGCACCGTCAAGATTGATTTGGCTAATATCGTTTTTAACCGACTGATAACCCGCTGTGCCTTGCGGCTGTGTATTATCTAAATCTGAATACGTGCCGTTATACGACTGAGTATTCTGTTGTTGATATGAATTATTGTCAAAGCCGTTACCCATATTATTATTCATTTCCGCATTTGAAAATGTATTTGTGCTGTCTGCGGTATCAGCACTGTTTGTGATGCCTGCATTGTTTGTATTATCAATGCCGTCTGTATTGTTTGTGCCGTTAAATCTTTCATCAAAGTCACTCATAATGATTCTCCTTTCGCCGCTTCGCCTGGCAATTATTTAATCTCTCCGTCCGCGAAGTCTTTGGCGGAGATTAGCTTTTATATTATGTTCTTTTCTCTTTTCACTTATCATTATATACGCGATTTTTTACAATTTTATGAACAAAGTGTAAAAGAGCTTTTAAACATTAAAATTTATTGGTTGTGAATCGAGTATACCCTTTGCTGATTCGGCCGTCCCTTATCTAAAGTAAATGTAAAGTCAGCATACTCACCCTCCACGCTGTCAAGGGTAATATCCCTGCCGTGGGCGCTTAAAATATTCTTTACCAGATACAGGCCTATCCCCGTTCCCTCGCGGTTACGGCTACGCGATTTGTCCGCCTTATAGAAACGCTTAAAAATCATCGGCTGCTGCTCTTTTGAAATTCCGCAGCCGGTATTTTTTATGCTGACAGAAACAGTATGCTGATGCGTCGTAACCGTCACGGTAATCCTTCCGCCTTCGTTTGTGAACTTCACGGCGTTATCCAAAAGGTTTGTCACAACCCTCGTTATGCTGTCGCGGTCTGCATTCACATAACAGTTCTCGCTCTCAAGTTCAAGCTTAACATCTATCTTCTTGGCCTCTATCTTGCTTTCAAGCCCGATTATAACAATCCTGATAAGCTCGTTTATATCAAAATCAATCTTGTTAAGCGTCAGCTTGTCCGACTGGAGTCTGGTAATATCCAAAAATGTATTGACCAGTCTTGAAAGCCTGCTGATTTCGTCATAAACTATTTTAAGATAATCCTTTTGTTTATCCTGTGGAATAGTCTCATCGAGGATTCCCGCGACAAAACCTCCTATTGTTGTCATCGGCGTTCTCAGTTCGTGCGACACATCGGATATAAACGTATTCTTTATTTCTTCGCCTTTCTCGAGCTCTTCCGCCATATTGTTGAATGCGTCAGTCAATTCAGCAATCTCAAGAACATCCGAACGAACGGTATCTTCCCCCACTCTGACCGAAAAGTTCCCCTTTGCGAACTCCTTCGTCGATTCACAAATTTTATGAATCGGAACCGAAATACGCTTTGCCAGAAAGTATGACAGCATAAGCGAACTCGCGACAATAACCAATGTCGATAAGAACATTATTCGTATTATTTCGTTTTTCATTCTCTGATGCTCGGGTATGGGACGGCTGAGCATAACCGCACCCAAAACATCGCCGTTACTGTTCTTAACAGGAATCTGAAGAGTGAACATCGTCACCTGAAACAGACTTCCCATCGTACCGATCATAGAGTTCTTCTGACCGTTTAAAACTGTCTTGGTAAACTCACCGTTTACAAACGACGGGGGCGAATTAACCAAATCGCTTCTCTCGCTGCAGGCGATGACCTCGCTCTTGTTATCCAATATTATAATGTACGTTCCCATTGCATGAGCAAAGCCGTTAAGCATATCGGTCATTGTTCCCTTAGAAATATCCGACTTCATCAGATTAATGATTGTTTCGGCGTTCTTGCTTAAAGTTTCCTCGCTCTGTTTTGAAATATAGCTCGTCATTAAAACCACCTCGGTTGAACCGAGTATAATTATACAAACAATCATGGAAACAATATTTACAAAAAAGATTTTTCCGAACATACTGCGTCCGTCCATATAAAAACCGCTCCTTCACAGCTCCTATTCAGAAACTTCAAATTTATAGCCGACACCCCATACGGTTTTCAGCTGCCAATTCTTGCCTTCGCTCTCAATCTTCTCGCGGATTCGTTTTATATGAACATCAACGGTACGCGAATCTCCGAAAAATTCATATCCCCATATTTCGTCAAGAAGCTGATCTCTTGTATAAACCTTATTCTTGTTTTTTGCAAGAAAGTATAAGAGTTCAAATTCCTTTGGCGGCATTTCAATCTTCTTTCCGTCAAGATAGATTTCATATGTTTCGCGGCTTATTCTGAGTCCGTCAAACACAAGCTCGCCGCTGCTCTCCTGCTGAGGTGCCGGACGTGTTTCAGCCCTGCGGAGAACCGCCTTCATTCTCGCTATCAGCTCTTTCGGTTCAAACGGCTTTACTATGTAATCATCCGCTCCGAGTTCAAGCCCTAAAACCTTATCAAAGGTTTCGCCCTTAGCGGTAAGCATAATAATAGGAGTGTCGCTCACCGCACGAATTTCCCTGCATACCTGCCATCCATCCTTAACGGGAAGCATAATGTCGAGAAGAACTATATCCGGTTTCTCCTCTGTAAATTTTTCGACCGCCTTTGCACCGTCAGTCGCAATTATTGCGCTATAGCCCTCCTTTTCAACATATAGCCTTATAAGCTCGCAAATATTAGCTTCATCATCAACGATTAAAACTTTATTTTTTGTACCTTGCATAACACCTTCCACCTTTCTCGGATTACGTGCTTTTTATCTTTGGATATATCTATCCTTTACATAATTATACTATTAAATTATGAACAAATCAATAACTTTTTTTAATTATTAAAAGTATAAATATAGATTTCTTAAATATACTATATTAATAATAGCTGTAAAATCCGGAGGCATATATGAAATCACAAAAAACAAACCCGTCAGAAATACTCGAAATAACCGAAACGGGAAGGTCGGAAGAAAACGAAAAGCGAATAAAAAGTATATCGGCTCTGACCGCCGAGGTAAACCGCGCCCGCCGTGAAATGGAAATTGCTCAGGATAATTTTGACTGTGTATTCAGACCCGACGAGGTGGATATATGTATATACGAACTCCGCACCGCACAGGTCAGATATTGTTCGCTCTTAAAACGACTGAAAAATCTATGCTGAAAAAGGGGGGCGATGCCCCCCTTTTCAGACTGTCGAAAAAGTTATTTTCAACAAGATATTGCTTTGAATTAATTGCCCTCCGCCCATAAATCCGCCGCCACGCCCGTTGCGGCAATGTAACAATATCTTGCCGAAAGTATTGTGAAACCGCGAAAAATTTCATTTCTTTGCCGCCGCGGTTGGCATGGCGGAATCAGGGGACGGCGTTTAATTAAAAATGAAATTTTTCGTTTATCATAGTTTATAGACACGCCCAAAAGGGGGCAGAATGCCCCCTTATCTGCAATATATACTTATGTACCGCACCGTTCTTAAATCAATCATCGTTATATCCCCGTTTCGCGGATTCTTTATCGACAGAAAGTCTATTCCCACCTCACTCAAAACTCCGCACTTCTCAATTCTCCTTCTTTCGTTTGTCCATAGATCCAGGCATATATACTTCCCTCTGTATCTGTCAAGATAGTCCGGCATCGACATAAGCTGTCTCTCGGCCGAAATCTGAGGAACAGACATAAGTCTGAAGCTTCCGCTCATATTATCGGCTATTATACTGTCGCCGCGACGAACTATCTCTCCTCCGTCGGCTCTTTTGGCGCTTATATTCTCGGACTGTGTATTCTCTCTTTTCATATCTTCGCTCTCCTGTTTATTATATGTACCGCTCTGACTGAAGGCTCCGCCTTGCGCCTCGCCGTATGCGTCCGAATCTTCTTCGCCGTAAATCTTATATGATATACCTGACGATTTTAGATAATCACAGCTACAGCCGGGCGGAAACACAACCTCATCGGCTTCTTCATTATTTAATTCCTGTGCCCGGTTATCACTTTTCTCGTTCCTATCCGACTTTTCAGCCGTTTGTACACTCCTTGCACCATCGTATAAGTTTTCTGCCTTCTTAGGCGTCTGTCTGTTACAATAATGTCGCATTTTTCCGTTCCTTTCCGCCCGCGCTGAATTTAATTTTGCCCGCGGCGCGGGCCGCCGCAAAGCAAAGGCTATAAAAAACACTTCTATATATAATATTCATATATTTTGATTCGATACACAAATTTATCCTAATACAAAATTTTCTTGATATATTATTTAAAATATGTTATTATAATAATAAAATAAAAGAAAGAGGTGCAAACGCTTTGCAGCAAAATAATACAGAATCCCGCAAGGTTTCACGGCTGAGGGCAAGACTCCGTCTTTATAAAAAACATAACTTTGACAAACGTTCAAGCATAATAACCTCGGTTGTCTATCATCTTTTAACAACTATCGTTATCGCCATGCTTGTTGTTCAAGCCGTGTCCGGAAACTATGAAAACTGCTTCACCTGTGCGCTTACGCTTATACTGTTTCTCATACCCAACTTTGTTGAAACCAAGCTTAAAATCACACTTCCTCAAACGCTTGAAATTATAATTATCGTCTTTATATTTGCCGCTCAGATGCTTGGAGAGATATCTGCATTCTACCTGAAATTTTCGTGGTGGGATGATATGCTTCACACGCTTAACGGCTTTTTAATGGCGGCGGTCGGCTTCTCGAGCGTTGATATTTTAAACAAGAGCGAAAGATTTAGGTTCCAGCTTTCACCGCTGTTTATCGCGATTGTGTCATTTTGTTTTTCAATGACAATCGGCGTTCTGTGGGAATTTTTTGAATTCTCGTGTGATTGGCTTATCCACACCGATATGCAGAAAGATACAATCCTCAGTACTATATCAAGCGTAAATCTAACGCCAAACAACCAGAACGTTGCTTCTTGTCTTCAGGGAATCGAAAACGTTATTGTCGAAGGCTCAAAGCTCACCTTAAACGGTCAGCCGATAGACGGCGGAATGTATTCTCTTAACGTAGGCGGATATCTTGACATCGGAATTTTTGACACGATGAGTGACTTGTTTGTCAACTTTATCGGCGCTGTTGTTTTCTCGGTCCTCGGTTATTTTTATGTTAAAAATCGCGGAAAGGTCAACTTTATAGAGCGTTTTATTCCGCGTAAGAAATCCGAAGATGACGAATAATCATTAACGCTTTTTATATATTAGTTTTAAAATAAAAAATGAGGCTGTAGCAATCCGATTTTTAAAATCGGATTGTCTACAGTCCCATTTTCGCTCTTCAGATGTTTCCGCGCATTATTAAAATATAACTTCTGTTATGCTGTCATAATTAATTATTATCCATATCTTGAAAACCTATAAAATCTATGGTATTATAGTATTATGAATCGAGGTGCTTATATAATGAAAATTTCCACAAAAGGACGATACGCTATTCGTATGCTGATTGATTTAGCAAAGCATCAAGGCGAGGGTTTTGTTGCGTTAAAAGATATTGCTAAACGCCAATCCATTTCAAAAAAATATTTAGAGCAAATAGTTCCTGCTCTTAATAAATTAAATATTTTAATAACAAATCGTGGTTATCAAGGCGGATATAAGCTTGCGGACACCCCTGACAAATATACCGTCGGAATGATACTCAGACTTACCGAGGGGAGTCTTTGCCCCGTTTCCTGTCTGGAACAGTCACCGAACCAATGCGAAAGAAGCAGTGACTGCCCGACTCTTTTTGTATGGCAGGGACTGTACGAGTGCATAAACAAGTATCTCGACGGCATAACTTTACAAGACATTTTAGATAAGCAAAAAGAATCCTACGTCAACGATTATGTAATCTGATAAAAAGCCGGGAAGGTTCTCCTTCCTGGCTCAGACTGTCGAAAAAGTTATTTTCAGCAAGATATTGCTTTGAACTGACTGCCCTAAGCCCATAAATCCGCCGCCGCGCCCGTTG